>NZ_JBEXWP010000002.1:358533-479538 GCF_040629895.1 Streptomyces sp. NPDC005866 | reverse complement strand
GCCCTCGTACTGGACGTACTTGGGTTTGTGCCCGGTGCGGCGAGAGTGCGTGCCGGGCGTCGCGGGGCAGGCGGGACTTTCGCAACAGGCCCTAGGAGGCCTCGGCGGCGGGCAGGGCCTGCTCGCACCAGATGGTCTTGCCCACGGAGGTCTGCCGGGTGCCCCAGCGCTGGGTGAGCTGGGCCACCAGCAGCAGGCCGCGGCCGCCCTCGTCGAAGACACGGGCCCGCCGCAGGTGGGGGGCGGTGCTGCTGCCGTCGGAGACCTCGCAGATCAGCATGGTGGTGTCACGGATGAGCCGCAGCTGTATCGGGGAGCCGCCGTAGCGGATGGCGTTGGTGACGAGCTCGCTGACCACCAGTTCGGTGGTGAACGCCAGCTCGTCCAGCTGCCAGGCGCCGAGCTGGTCGAGGGTCAGGGTCCGGGCCCGGGCGACGTGCTCGGGGTCCGCGGGGACCTCCCAGGTGGCCACCTGGTCGCCGGGCAGGGCGCGGGTGCGGGCGAGCAGCAGCGTGACGTCGTCGGCGGGTTCGCCGGTGCGCAGTGCGGCCACCACGCGTTCGCAGGTCGCCTCCAGCGACTCCCCTGGCGTCGCCAGCACACGGCGGAGCCGGTCCAGGCCCTGGCTCATGTCGAGGTTCCGGGAGTGCACCAGGCCGTTGCTGAACAGCGCGAGGGTGGTGCCGGCGGGGAGGTCCAGCTCGGTCGTCTCGAACGGCAGTCCGCCGAGCCCGAGCGGTGGTCCGGCCTGGCCGGGGGCCTTCTCCACCACCCCCTGCGGGGTGATCACGAAGGGCAGCGGATGGCCCGCGCTGGCGAGGGAGCAGCGCCGGGAAACCGGGTCGTAGACGGCGTACAGGCAGGTCGAGCCCACCTCTCCGGCCGGTTCCGCGGCGCCGTCGTCGAGGTGGAGGACGAGGTCGTCGAGGTGGGTGAGGAGCTCCTCCGGCGGCAGGTCGACGTCGGCGAGGGTACGGACCGCCGTGCGCAGCCGGCCCATGGTGGCCGAGGCGTGGATGCCGTGGCCGACGACGTCTCCGACGACCAGGGCCACCCGGGTGCCCGACAGGGGGATAACGTCCAGCCAGTCGCCGCCGACTCCGGCCCGGGTGCCGGTGGGGAGGTAGCGGTAGGCGATGTCGACGGCCGGGCGGGCGGGCAGGCCCTGCGGGAGCAGGCTGTGCTGGAGGGCCAGCGCGGTCTCGCGCTCCCGGGTGTAGCGCCGCGCGTTGTCGATGGCGGTCGCGGTCTTCGCGGCCAGTTCCTCGGCGTCGGACAGGTCGTCCTCCTCGAACGGCGGGGAGTCCCGGGTCCGCCAGAAGGCGATCACCCCCAGCTGGACGCCCTGCGCCGACAGCGGCGCGGTGATCAGCGAGCCCATGCCGTACGCGAGGAGCCGGTCCGCGCACCGGGCGTCGGGGGCCCACCCCGCCGGGGCGGTGCGCAGGTCGGAGTGGAGGGCCGCGCCGCTGCCGGGGGCTGACCGGGACGGTGCGGCCGGTGCGCCGGCCGGGCCCAGCGGCGAGTCGTCGCGGATACCACCCCGGGCGACACGCAGCAGGCCCTCGCCGTCGGCGTTCGCCGGCTCCCCGCCGGTCAGGACGGCTGCCGCCAGGTCGACGGTGACATGGTCGGCGAAGCGGGGGACGGCCACCCGGACGAGTTCGTCGGCGGTCCGCCGCACGTCGAGGGTGGTGCCTACGGCCGTACCGGCGTCGTAGAGCAGTCTGAGCCGCCGGTGGCTCTTCTCCAGGGAGGCGGCCATGGTGTTGAACGCCGCCTCCAGCTGCCCGATCTCCCGTCTGCCGGAGGGCGGCACCCGTGCGCTCAGGTCACCGGCGGCGAGCCGGGTCGCGGTGCCGGCCATCCTGCGCACCGGCCAGACAATCACCCGGGTCACATAGGCCCCGTAGCCGACGATCAGGAGGACGGCCCCCGCGACTCCGCCGGACGCGGCGAAGGTCAGCGTGTCCATCCGGGCCTCAAGGGCGCGCTCGCGTCTGTCGATGGCGACACGCTCGGCGGCGAGATAGCGCATCAGCTGGTTCCGCAGCTCGTCGACGCGCAGCTTGCCCTCCATCGTGCGTCCCGTACTGCTCGCAAGGGGATCGCCGCGCTCGACCGCGTCGACGAGCGGGACCGAGTAGTCGTGGATGAAGGACTGCCCGGACTGCAGGATCTGCTGGGCCAGCAGGCGCTGGGAGGGGGAGGTGCTGATGTCCACGAGCCGCTGGGCCTGGACGGGGAACGCGGCCCGTGCCGCCCGCCACGGCTTGAGGAACTCGTCCTGCCGGGTGATGACGTAGCCCCGCTGCCCGCCCTCCAGGTCGAGGAGGGTCCCCTCGACCACCCCGACCTGGTCCAGGGCCGGTCTGCCGCCGCGCGCCGACACCAGGGAGTCGCGGGCGTCCTGGATCGCCCACAGCAGCATCAGGAAGACGAGACCGATGAGCACGGCGAGAAGACCGCCAGCGACGGCCGTCAGGGGGACGAGTCCCCTGTGCGGAGGTCTCTTCGCTCGGCCCCTGCGCAGCATGCGGGCGTTCCCTCCACCACAAAGCGCCAAAAGGAACATTAAGGTCATGTTCCTACTTTTGGATTGTAGGGCGGTGTTAGGCCCACGCTTGGTGACGCGGAAAATACGCGCAGGCGCCCGGCGGCCCTGGGGAACGGGCCGCCCGACGCCTGCGCGGACGTGCTGGGACGTGCGGGTTTACGCCTCGGGAAGGCGGTCCAGCTGGGCCTGGATACGGGCGATGTCCTCGTCCGCCTTCGCCAGGCGGCCGCGGATCTTGTCCACCACGTTGTCCGGGGCCTTCGCCAGGAACGCCTCGTTGCCCAGCTTGGCCGTCGCCTGGGCCTTCTCCTTCTCGGCCGCCGCGAGGTCCTTCGCGAGACGCTTGCGCTCCGCCGCCACGTCGATCGTGCCGGAGAGGTCGAGGGCGACCGTGGCGCCGGCGACCGGGAGGGTGGCCGTGGCCGCGAAGGCGTCGCCCTCCGGCTGGAGGCGCAGCAGCTGGCGGATGGCCGCCTCGTGCGGGGCGAGCGCCGTGCCGTCGAGGGTGAGACGCGCCGGGACCCGCTGGCCGGGCTGGAGGCCCTGGTCGGCGCGGAAGCGGCGGACCTCGGTGATGACGGACTGGAGGGTCTCGATCTCCTTCTCCGCGGCCTGGTCGCGGAAGCCACTGTCCTTCGGCCACTCCGCGATGACCACCGACTCGCCGCCCGTGAGGGTGGTCCAGAGGGTCTCCGTGACGAAGGGGACGACCGGGTGCAGCAGCCTGAGCGTGACGTCGAGGACCTCGCCGAGGACGCGCTTGGAGACCTCGGCCGGCTCACCGCCCGCCTGGAAGGTGGTCTTCGACAGCTCGACGTACCAGTCGAAGACCTCGTCCCAGGCGAAGTGGAACAACGCGTCCGACAGCTTCGCGAACTGGAAGTCGTCGTAGAGTGCGTCGACTTCGGCGACGACCGAGTTGAGGCGGGAGAGGATCCAGCGGTCCGTCGAGGACATCGCCGACGGGGCCGGCAGGGGGCCGTCCACCGTCGCGCCGTTCATCAGGGCGAAGCGGGTCGCGTTCCAGATCTTGTTGGCGAAGTTGCGGGAGCCCTGGACCCAGTCCTCGCCGATCGGGACGTCGACGCCCGGGTTGGCGCCGCGGGCGAGGGTGAAGCGGAGGGCGTCGCTGCCGTACTTGTCCATCCAGTCCAGCGGGTTGACCGCGTTGCCGAAGGACTTCGACATCTTCTTGCCGAACTGGTCGCGGACCATTCCGTGCAGGGCGATGGTGTGGAACGGCGGGGTGCCGTCCATCGCGTACAGGCCGAACATCATCATCCGGGCGACCCAGAAGAAGAGGATGTCGTAGCCGGTGACCAGGACGGAGTTCGGGTAGAACTTCGCCAGCGACTCGGTCTGTTCGGGCCAGCCGAGGGTCGAGAAGGGCCACAGGCCCGAGGAGAACCAGGTGTCCAGGACGTCGGTGTCCTGGCGCCAGCCCTCGCCGGTCGGGGCCTCGTCGTCGGGGCCGACGCAGACGGCCTCGCCGTTCGGGCCGTACCAGACGGGGATGCGGTGCCCCCACCACAACTGCCGTGAGATGCACCAGTCGTGGAGGTTGTCGACCCAGTCGAAGTACCGCTTCTCCATCTCCTGGGGGTGGATCTTGACCTTGCCCTCGCGGACCGCGTCACCGGCGGCCTTCGCGAGCGGGGCGACCTTGACCCACCACTGCATGGACAGGCGCGGCTCGACGGTGGTCTTGCAGCGCGAGCAGTGGCCGACGGAGTGGACGTAGGGCCGCTTCTCGGCGACGATCCGGCCCTCGGCGCGCAGCGCGGCGACGATCGCCGAGCGGGCCTCGAAGCGGTCCAGGCCCTGGAACGGGCCGTGGACGGTGATCACGGCGTGCTCGTCCATGACCGTGATGGCCGGGAGGTCGTGGCGCCGGCCGATCTCGAAGTCGTTCGGGTCATGGGCCGGGGTGACCTTGACGGCGCCCGTGCCGAACTCCGGGTCGACGTGCTCGTCGGCGACGACGGGGATGGAGCGGTCCGTCAGCGGCAGCTTGATGAGCTTGCCGACGAGGTGCCGGTAGCGCTCGTCGTCGGGGTGGACGGCGACGGCCGTGTCACCGAGCATCGTCTCGGCGCGGGTGGTGGCGACGACAATCGCCTCGTCACCCTCGCCGTACTTCATGGAGACGAGCTCGCCGTCGTCGTCCTGGTACTCGACCTCGATGTCGGAGATGGCCGTCAGACAGCGCGGGCACCAGTTGATGATGCGCTCGGCGCGGTAGATCAGCTCGTCGTCGTAGAGCCGCTTGAAGATGGTCTGGACGGCCTGGGAGAGACCCTCGTCCATGGTGAAGCGCTCGCGCGACCAGGCGACGCCGTCGCCGAGGCGGCGCATCTGGCCGCTGATCTGGCCGCCGGACTCCGCCTTCCACTGCCAGACGCGCTCGACGAACGCCTCACGGCCGAGGTCGTGCCGGGACTTGCCCTCCTTGCCGAGCTCACGCTCGACGACGTTCTGCGTGGCGATACCGGCGTGGTCCATGCCGGGCTGCCACAGCGTCTCGAAGCCCTGCATGCGCTTGCGGCGCGTGAGGGCGTCGATGAGGGTGTGCTCGAAGGCGTGCCCGAGGTGCAGGCTGCCCGTGACGTTCGGCGGCGGGATGACGATCGTGTACGGCGGCTTGTCGCTCTTCTCGTCCGCCTCGAAGTAACCCCGCTCCACCCAGCGCTCGTACAGCGGCCCCTCTACGTCGGCCGGCGCGTACTGGGTCGGCAGTTCGGTGTCGGGCGCTGGTGGCTGCTGCTGAGCATTCTCGGTCACGGGGCTCAGTTTAGAGGTGTCGCAGGGCTGTCCCGAAACGCGTTTGTTCCGTAACGGCGCGGGCACCCCCGCGCCATGAGTCCCCTGTGGCTGAGCCAGGATGTCAGGAACACATAAGCGTGGAGGGGAACCCAGAGACGAGCTGAACCAGCCGGGCCCGTACGACGGGCCGCCGCAGCAGCAAGTACATCACCTTCTTCGGCGTGTACGGCTCGGTGAAGGACCCGCAGGCCGCGCTGGACACCACCTTCGCGCAGATGAAGAAGGAGGGCGCCTCCGGCAACGGTGTGAAGCTGGTCGGCGACGCGCAGTCGGTGTCCCCCGACGGGCTCGACGGTGCGGTGATGAAGTGCCGGCGGGCGCGGGGCAAGAGCCGGCTCACCGGCAAGGAGCAGACGGCGTACCTGTGCATCTGGGCGGACTACAGCACGATCGGCGTGGTGGAGCCGACGGCGGGTGTGAAGACGTACAGCGTCGCCGAGTCGGCGAAGACCGCGGCCGATGTCCGCGCGGACATGCGCGTCGCCGAGTAGGACGGTGAACGCCGAAGCGCCGGGCTCCTCCGAGGAGGGCCCGGCGCTTCGGTGTTGACGCGGTTATGCCGACTTCTGCTCCCCCGCGCCCCGGCCTCGCGCGTCGCGCGGGATCAGGGTCGGGTTGACGTTGGAGTGGACGACGTCGGCCGTGACGACCACGCGGGCCACGTCCTTGCGGGACGGCACCTCGTACATCACGGACATCAGGACCTCTTCCATGATGGCCCTCAGTCCTCGGGCGCCGGTCTGGCGCAGGATGGCCTGGTCGGCGATGGCCTCCAGGGCCTCGCGCTCGAAGTCCAGCTCCACGCCGTCGAGTTCGAAGAGGCGCTGGTACTGCTTGACGAGTGCGTTGCGCGGCTCGATCAGGATCTGGAGGAGGGCCTCACGGTCCAGGTTGTGGACCGAGGTGATCACGGGCAGCCGGCCGATGAACTCGGGGATCATGCCGAACTTCACCAGGTCCTCGGGCATGACGTCCTCGAACTGGTCCTTGGACTGCAGCTCGCGCTTGGAGCGGATGGTCGCGCCGAAGCCGATGCCCTTCGCGCCCGCCCGGGACTCGATGATCTTCTCCAGGCCGGCGAAGGCACCGCCCACGATGAACAGCACGTTCGTCGTGTCGATCTGGATGAACTCCTGGTGCGGGTGTTTGCGGCCGCCCTGCGGCGGGACCGACGCGGTGGTGCCCTCCAGGATCTTCAGCAGGGCCTGCTGCACGCCCTCGCCGCTGACGTCCCGGGTGATCGACGGATTTTCACTCTTCCGCGCGACCTTGTCGATCTCGTCGATGTAGATGATCCCGGTCTCGGCCTTCTTGACGTCGTAGTCGGCCGCCTGGATCAGCTTGAGGAGGATGTTCTCGACGTCCTCACCCACATAGCCCGCCTCCGTCAGCGCGGTCGCGTCGGCGATAGCGAACGGGACGTTCAGCATGCGCGCCAGGGTCTGCGCCAGGAGCGTCTTGCCGGAGCCCGTGGGGCCCAGCAGCAGGATGTTGGACTTCGCCAACTCGATGGCGTCGTCGCGGCCCTGGGCGCCGCCGTTCTCACCGGCCTGGACGCGCTTGTAGTGGTTGTACACGGCGACCGAGAGGGCCTTCTTGGCGGGCTCCTGGCCGACCACGTAGCCCTCCAGGAACTCGTAGATCTCGCGGGGCTTGGGGAGTTCCTCCCAGCGCACCTCGCTCGTCTCGGCGAGCTCCTCCTCGATGATCTCGTTGCAGAGGTCGATGCACTCGTCGCAGATGTACACACCGGGCCCTGCGATGAGCTTCTTGACCTGCTTCTGGCTCTTGCCGCAGAACGAGCACTTGAGCAGATCGCCGCCGTCACCGATGCGTGCCACGGTGTGCTTCCCCTTCGCCTGGGAGACGCCTGGACACTTTCGAATCCAGCGGCTCCTGGTGCTGCCTTATGTCGACGGTACCTTGCCGGGCCCCTCGTACGGGCCCCCCTTGGCACGGTTCACTTTGACGTGCACCTTGCCGAGCGCGCGGTCAAACCGGGCCAAGGGCGGCAGAGACTACATCCTCTGTCAGCGGACTTCCTCGTTGTTCATCTTCCGGGTGGAGATGATCTGGTCCACGATGCCGTACTCCAGCGCTTCCTCGGCCGTGAGGATCTTGTCACGCTCGATGTCCTCGCGGACCTGCTCGAGGGGCCGGTTGGAGTGCTTGGCCAGCATGGTCTCCAGCTGATCACGCATCCGTGTGAACTCCTTGGCGATGATCTCCAGGTCGGAGAGCTGGCCACGGCCCGTGGAACCGGCCGGCTGGTGGATCAGCACACGGGAGTTCGGCAGCGCCATGCGCTTGCCGGGCGTGCCGGCGGCCAGCAGGATGGCCGCGGCGGAGGCCGCCTGGCCCATGCAGACCGTCTGGATGTCGGGCTTCACGAACTGCATCGTGTCGTAGATCGCCGTGAGGGCGGTCATGTCGCCGCCCGGGCTGTTGATGTAGATCGAGATGTCCCGGTCCGGGTCCATCGACTCCAGGCACAGCAGCTGCGCCATGACGTCGTTGGCGGAGGCGTCGTCGATCTGGACGCCGAGGAAGATCACACGCTCCTCGAAGAGCTTCGCGTACGGGTCGTACTCGCGGATGCCCTGGGAGGTGCGCTCGACGAAGCGCGGGATGACATAGCGGGCGTCGGGCCGGGGCCCGTCGTAGCGGGCGTCAGCGGCGCCGGGAATGTTGCTCATGAGGGTGTTCACCGTCCTGGTGGCGTTCGGGGGCTGGAGTCTCGGCGGAGCCTGGCGTGGCCGGGCCTCGGGTCAGGCGCCGGTGCCGCCGCCTCCCGGAACACCGGAGGCATGCGTGATGATCTCGTCAATGAGACCGTACTCCTTGGCCTCTTCCGGGGTGAACCAGCGGTCGCGGTCGCCGTCGCGGACGATCGCCTCGACGGTCTGGCCGGAGTGCTGCGCGGTCAGCTCGGACATGCGCTTCTTGGTGCGCAGCAGGTACTCGGCCTGGATCTTGATGTCCGAGACGGTACCGCCGAGGCCCGCGGAGCCCTGGTGCATCATGATGTCGGCGTGGGGCAGCGCGAAGCGCTTGCCGGCGGCGCCGCCGGTGAGCAGGAACTGGCCCATCGAGGCCGCCATGCCCATCGCGATGGTCACCACGTCGTTCGGGATGTACTGCATGGTGTCGTAGATCGCCATGCCGGCCGTCACCGAGCCACCGGGGCTGTTGATGTAGAGGTAGATGTCCTTGGCGGGATCGGCCGCGAGCAGCAACAGCTGAGCGGTGATCTTGTTGGCGATGTCGTCGTCGACCTGCTGACCCAGGAAGATGATCCGCTCGCCGAGCAGCCGGTTGTAGACCTGGTCGCCGAGGCCACCACCGATGGAAGGCTCGCCGGCGGCGGAGGGCATCAGATTCGTCACGTATCCACCTGCTCGTCTTACGACGGCGCCGGGCCGTCTCACGTTTCCTAGCCGGGGGCTTGGCTGCCCTCGTACTCATGGACCCTAACGCGATGGTCCCTTCGGGGAATCCCGGTAAGAGGGCTGTTCGCCGGGGGCGTAGCGCGGGTGCCCCCGGTGGAAGGGCCGCCGTCAGCCCGCCGTGCCTGTGCCGGTGGGTGGGCGCGTGCAGCGCCGTCGTGGCTTGTCGCGCGGTTCCCCGCGCCCCCCGAGCGGCGGCTGCGCCGCCTTCGGGGGCGCCGGCCCGGCCCGTACGGCAAAGGGCCCCCGGGAACAGGTCCCAGGAGCCCTTTGCACGCCGTTACGGGTGCCGTAGGGCTCAGCCCTCGGTCTTCTCCTCGGCCGTGGCGTCCGTGGCCTCGGCGGCGGCCTCGGCGGCGGCCTCGGCGGCCTCCGTCTCGTCCTCGTCCTCGTCGTCCAGGTCGACGAGCTCGCCGTTGGTGTCCTTCACCGTGGCGGCCTCGACGACGACGGCCAGGGCCTTGCCGCGGGCGACCTCGCCGACCAGGAGCGGGACCTGGCCGCCCTCGACCACGGCCTGGGCGAACTGGTCGGGGGACATGCCGGAGGAGGCCGCGCGCCGCATGAGGTGCTCGGTGAGCTCCTCCTGGTTGACGTTCAGCTTCTCGACCTTGACGAGCTCGTCGAGGACGAACTGCGTCTTGATGCCCTTGATCGCGGCTTCCTTGGTCTCGGCCTCGAACTCCTCGGCCGTCTTGCCCTGGATCTCCAGGTACTTCTCCAGGTCGAGACCCATCTGGCCGAGCTGGTGGTGCTCCAGGTTGTGCTTGCGGGTGTTGATCTCGTCCTCGAGCAGCTTCTCGGGGACGGGCACCTCGACAAGCTCGAGGAGCTTCTCCAGGACGCGCTCCTGGGCCTGGGTGGCCTGGTCGTACGTCTTCATGTTGGCCAGGCGCTTGCGGCTGTCGGCCTTCAGCTCGTCCAGGGTGTCGAACTCGGAGGCGAGCTGCGCGAACTCGTCGTCCAGCTCGGGAAGTTCCCGCGCGGCGACCTGGGTGACCTTGACGGTGACCTCGGCCTCGCGGCCGGCCGCGGAGCCGCCCTTGAGCTCGGAGGTGAAGGTGGCCTCGCCACCGGCCTCCAGGCCCTTCACGGCGTCGTCGATGCCGTCGAGCAGCTCGCCGGAGCCGATGGTGTAGGAGACGCCGTTGGCGATGCCGTCCTCCAGCACCTCGCCGTCGACCTTGGCCTCCAGGTCGATGGTGACGACGTCGCCGTCCTCGGCGGCACGCTCGACCGGGGAGGTGGAGGCGAAGCGCTCGCGGAGCTGCTCCACGGACTTCTCGATGTCCTCGTCCGTCACCTCGACGGCGTCGACCTCGACCTCGATGCCGGAGTAGTCCGGGATCTCCAGGGCGGGGCGGATGTCGACCTCGGCGGTGAAGTTCAGCGTCTCGCCGTCCTTCAGCTCGGTGATGTCGACCTCGGGCTGGCCCAGCGGGTTGAGCTCGGCCTCGTTGACCGCCTCCGTGTAGAACTTCGGAAGCGCGTCGTTGACGGCCTCCTCAAGCACCGCACCGCGGCCGAACCGCTGGTCGATGACGCGGGCCGGGATCTTGCCCTTACGGAAGCCCTTCACCGTGACCTGCTGGTTGATCTTCTTGTACGCCGCGTCGAGGCTGTCCTTGAGCTCCTCGAAGGGCACCTCGACAGTGAGCCGAACCCGGGTCGGGTTCAGGGTCTCCACGGCGCTCTTCACGGTTCGGTCTCCTTGTGGCTGACTGCTTGGGTTCTGCCGGTACCAGAGGGGCCCGGCGGAGTTTCGCCGCCCGGAGGAGTTCGTAGGCCGCCGAGTGGGGGCCGGGGACACACGGGCACGCAGCTTGCATAGTAACCGCAGCCGCTCAGCGCCCCAAAAGGCGATCAAGACGGACGCCGTCAGGTGGTGGTCGGGGTGGCGGGATTTGAACCCACGGCCTTCCGCTCCCAAAGCGGACGCGCTACCAAGCTGCGCCACACCCCGTTTCGGTGCGACACGTAGGGTACATGCCCGGGCCGCCCGCGTCGGCCGCTTTGTTCACCCGCATCGGCCTCACATCCGCGCAGACCAACACATTGGCCTACGCGGCGGACGACCCGCTACGATGCCTTCTGTGCCGCGGTCACCGACCTGCGGCGCGTGTTGTGCGGGCGTAGCTCAATGGTAGAGCTTCAGTCTTCCAAACTGACTACGCGGGTTCGATTCCCGTCGCCCGCTCCGCGTGGCGAAGGCCCAGGTGAGAGATTCGATCTCGCCTGGGCCTTCGTCGCGTCCAGGGGCCGGGCCGCCCCTCGCGGGCCGTGCACGCCGACCGTGCGCTGATGCCGTACAAGACGTACGGAATGTACGTCCCTGTGATCCGTCGCGGTCCGGGCGTGCGCCGCGCGCGGTCAGAAGTTGATCGAGTTGATGGTCTGCGCTATCGAGTCGAGGAAGCGCTGGATGGACGGGGCCATCCCGGTCGACGCGAGGAAGAAGCCGAAGAGGACGGCGACGATCGCGGGGCCGGCCTTGACGCTCCCTCCTCTGATCATCACCACCAGGATGATCGCCAACAGCAGCACCACAGACAGTGAAATGGCCACAACTCATCACGCCCTCGGTCGGTTCCGCTCTCCCGGCCCGGGGGTACGACCCCGCACCCCCGCCAGAACCATCGTGCCACCAACCCGGCCGCACTATGCGGCCCGTGACACAACGTCGACAACGCACCGCCCACCAGCTACCTCCCGCACAGTAATTCGAGGGTCCACCCGGCCGTAGATCCAAGGCAATTGACGGATTTGGTTTCGGTGTCCACACAACGCGTGCGCAGCCAATTCGAATTGCTGACACAGACACCACAGGACACCGCCACACACGGACGTTATGCACCAATTAGTCAGGATGAATAGGGACATCGAGGGTGTAAGTGCCGCATGGAACCGCATGCGTACAGGAGTCGACTTCGTTGAATCGGCCGGCGGTTCACCAGCGGTCACGGCGCATATCCAGGATTCACATCGGCGGTTTTACGAAATCCCACAGGCGACGCTAGGGTGCCTCAGATGTCTGACGCCGCCACGTCCCCCGGCCAGAACCCGACACCGCCTCCCCCGGCCAGGCCGCCGACGGACAGACGGCGCGACGCGTTCTTCGACAACGCCAAGTACCTGGCGATCGTGCTCGTCGCGATGGGTCACTCATGGGAGCCGCTGAAGGGCGACAGCCGCGTCCTGGAGGCGATGTACTCCGTCGTGTACGCCTTCCACATGCCGGCGTTCATCATCATCTCCGGCTACTTCTCCCGCAATTTCGACATGCGCCCGGACCGGCTGAAGCGGCTGGTCACCGGTGTCGTCGTGCCGTACGTCCTGTTCGAGACCGGCTATTCGCTGTTCCAGCGGTACGTCGACAACTCCCCCGGCCAGGACATCAGCCTGCTCGACCCCTGGTACCTGACCTGGTTCCTGTGCGCGCTGTTCGTCTGGCGGCTGACCACGCCGATCTGGCGGGCGGTCCGCCATCCGCTGCCGGTCGCCTTCGCCGTCGCGATGCTCGCGTCCGTGTCCCCCACCATCGGTGACGACCTGGACCTCCAGCGGGTCCTGCAGTTCCTGCCGTACTTCGTGCTCGGCCTGTGCCTGGGGCCCGAGCACTTCCGGCTGGTACGCCGGTGGCCGGCGCGGATCGCCGCGGTGCCGGTGTTCGCGGTCGCGCTGGCGTTCGCCTGGTGGTCGGTGCCGCGGATGAACACCGCGTGGTTCTACCACCGGGACTCCGCGCAGGAGCTGGGTGCCCCGTGGTGGTGCGGGCCGGTGATGGTGCTCGCGATGTTCGGCTGCTCGATGCTTCTGACGGCCTGCTTCCTCTCCTGGGTACCGGGCCGGCGGATGTGGTTCACGACACTGGGCGCGGGCACGCTGTACGGCTATCTGCTGCACGGTTTCGTGGTGAAGTACGGCGACCACGCGGGCTGGTTCGACCCGAGGTGGCTGCACGCCCCGTTCGGCGAGATCCTCGTCACCGCGCTCGCCGGCGCCGGTGTCACGCTGCTGTGCTCCCGGCCGGTCCAGCGGGTGTTCCGGTTCGCCATGGAACCGAGGATGGCCTGGGCGTTCCGCCAGGACGCGGCGGAACTGGCGCGGGAGCGGGGGCGGCAGAGCCGGGAGATGGCCAACGCGTGAGTGCGCCCGCACGGGTTCCGTTCACGCGGATTCCGCTCAGGCGGGGAGACCGAGGAGGGCGCGCATCCGGGCGTACTTCTCGGTCAGCCGGGCCCGGGTGTCCTCGTCGAGCACGGCGAGACGGCCGGGGTCGGCGTTGTGCCCGAGGTCGGCCTGTTTCACGAGGAGCGCGCCCGGGGTGTCGAGGATGCGGCGGGCGTACGCCTCGGGGGGCTCCCCGGGGCGTTTGGTGACGGCGAGGACGATGGTTTTGGTGCGCGGGGGCAGGGCGGCCGTGTCCAGCCACTCCTCGGTTACGGCGTCGTCCTCCACGGAGTCGTGCAGCCAGGCGGCGGCGATCTGCTCCGGGTCACCGCCACGGGCACGGACGCCTTCGGCGACGGCGGCGAGGTGCTCGGCGTAGGGGCGGCCGGCCTTGTCGGTCTGGCCGGCGTGGGCGGCTCGGGCGAGTTCCTCGACTTCGGGGAGGGAGAGGTGGGTCCGGGTCACGGCTGGAGTATCCCTTGGCTGGGCGGGGGTGGGGACGCTCGGCTGCGTCAGCGCGCCGACTGCCGGCAGATCAGCAGCAGTGCCCGGTCGTCGTTCACGTCCTTCGCCACCGCCTCGATCAGGTGCCAGGCCGCGCCGTGGAAGCCGCCGGCCACATAGCGGTCGGCCTCTCCCGTGAGGCGGTCGATGCCCTCCACGATGTCGCGGTCCGACGTCTCCACCAGGCCGTCCGTGAAGAGCATCAGGACGTCTCCCGGGCGCAGAGAGCCCTTGACCGAGTCGAACTGCGCGCCGTCGTACACGCCCAGGAGTGGGCCCTCCGCGGCCTTCTCCTCCCAGCGGCCGCTGCCGGCGCTGAGCTGGAGGCCCGGGGGGTGGCCCGCGGAGTAGAGCTCGTAGTCGCCGGAGTCCAGGTCAAGCACCAGGTGGATCGAGGTGGCGAACCCCTCGTCCCAGTCCTGGCGGAGGAGGTAGCCGTTGGCGGCCGGGAGGAAGGCGTGCGGGGGCAGGGAACCCAGGAGGCCGCCGAACGCGCCGGACAGGAGCAGGGCGCGGGACGCCGCGTCCATGCCCTTGCCGGAGACGTCCGTGAGGACGACCTCCATCGTGCGGCCGTTGTTCGTGCGGGCCGCGACCACGAAGTCGCCGGAGAAGGACTGCCCGCCGGCCGGCCGCAGGGCCATCTCGTGGTGCCAGCCCGGCGGCAGCTTCGGCAGCTTGCTCTGCACCCGGATGCGTTCGCGCAGGTCGAACAGCATGGTGCCGCCGCGCCGCCAGGGGACGCCGACCCGGCTGCGGAACTGGGCGGTCAGGAGGCCGAAGAAGCCGCAGGCGGCGACGACGAGGACCACGCCCGGGGTGACCCGGGAGGGGCCCTCCGTGTAGGGGCCGAGGCGTACCGACTCCACGATCAGTGCCGTGGCCGCCGCCGCGTACAGGCCGAGCAGGTTCGCCGGGCGCAGCAGGAGGCCGCCCGCGATGATCGGCAGAACCAGGGACGCCGGGGAGAACCACACCGAGTTGGCGAGGGTCATGGCCGCGAGGACCGGCACGGTCAGCAGGAGTCCGGCGAGTGCGATCCAGTCGGAGCCGTCGCCGCGGAAGTAGTCCACGGCGCTTCTGCGCAGGCCGACGCGGGCCCGGTGCCACTGCATTCTCCACCGGGCCGTGAACGTCTCGGCCTTACCGCGCCGCTCTCGGTCTACTGCCATTAGTTCGGGACCCTATCCATCGGACCAGTTGCTTGGCACGGGAGGTCCCGCTTGTCCCCCGTCCGAGGCTCAACTTCGGGTGCGGATTCACAGTGAACTTCACCGGAGGCCCCAGCGTCGCCGTCCGGGAGAAATTCGCTGGCCCGTCCCGTATTGCCCCTGATAGGCATGGCATATGGCGACCGACCGTACGACCGAGACGACCGAGTTGAGGGTGTTGCGTCCCGAGGAGTTCGACGGGTGGTGGGACCACCTGACACGGGCCTTCGGTGCCGGCCCGTCAACGGCCGAGGAGCGCGATCTGGACCGCTCCCTGACGGAGTTCGACCGTTCGCTGGCCGTCTGGGACGGTGCCGAACTCGTCGGGACGGGAGGGGCGTTCAGCTTCCGGATGACCGTGCCGGGCGGTGCCGTGGTGCCCGCCGCGGGCGTCACCATGGTGAGCGTTTCCGCGACGCACCGGCGGCGCGGGGTGCTGACCTCGATGATGCGGCGCCAGCTGGACGACGTACGGGAGCGGGGCGAGCCGCTCGCCGTGCTGACCGCCTCCGAGCCGGCGATCTACGTCCGTTTCGGGTACGACGCCGCCAACTATCAGCTGGGCGCCGAGATCGACACGGGCCGGGTGACCCTGGCCGTGCCGGCCGGCACCGACGACGTACGGCTGCGGTACGCGGGGCCGGCCGACGTACTCGACGCGTGCGAGGCGGTGTACGCGGAGCTGGTGCCGCTACGGCCCGGGATGCTGGCCCGGCAGCCCGGCTGGGAGCGGGTGGGGCTGCTGGACCCGGAGAGCGAGCGGGACGGGGCGTCCGCGCTGCAGTGCGTGGTCGCCGAGCGGGACGGGCGGGTTTCGGGGTACGCCCGGTTCCGTACGAAGCTGGGCTGGGGGCCGAGCGGGCACGACGGCACGGTGACGCTGGAGGACCTGGCCGCGCTGGACGCGGCGAGTGAGGCGGCGCTGTGGCGGTTCCTGTTCGGCATCGACCTGATGTCGACGCTGACGGTACGGGGGCGGCCGGTCGACGACGCCTGGCAGTACCTGGTCTCCGACATCCGGCGCTGTCTGCCACGGGTGCGGGACAGGGGTTACGTCCGTCTCGTCGACGTCGGTACGGCGCTCGCGGCGCGGACCTATCAGGTGCCGGTGGACGTGGTGCTGGAGGTGGCCGACACCTTCTGCCCCTGGAACGCGGGGCTCTGGCGGCTGACCGGGGATGCCAAGGGCGCGTCCTGCGAGCGCACCACCGACAGGGCCGATCTCGCCCTGTCGGTACGGGAGTTGGCGGCGGCGTACCTCGGTGGGGTGTCCCTGCTGTCGCTGGCGCGCGCCGGACGGGTGCGGGAGCTGCGGCCGGGGGCGCTGGCGGAGACGTCGACGGCGTTCGGATCACCGGTACCGCCGTGGCTGCCGCACGGGTTCTAGGGCCTGTTGCGAAAGTGCCGTCGTCCGCCCGGAGGGCGGGCCCCGCGGCGTCCGGTGCGTGCTCTCGGGGTGCCGGGTGCAAGCCCTCGTACTGGACGTACTTGGGTTTGTGCCCGGTGCGGCGAGAGTGCGTGCCGGGCGTCGCGGGGCAGGCGGGACTTTCGCAACAGGCCCTAGTGCGCGCTCAGCGTTTCTGGCAGCGGGGGCACCAGAAGAGGTTGCGGGCGGCCAGGTCGGCGGTGCGGACCTCGGTGCCGCAGATGTGGCAGGGCAGGGTGGCCCGGCGGTAGACGTACACCTCGCCGCCGTGGTCGTCGACGCGCGGTGGGCGGCCCATCGCCTCCGGGGTGTGCTCGGGCCGGACGGTGTCGATCCGGTTGTTCCGGACGCCTTCGTGCATGAGCTCGACCAGATCGGCCCACACGGCGTCCCACTCGGCGGGGGTGATCTCCTTGCCCGCGCGGTAGGGATCGATGCCGTGCCGGAACAGCACCTCGGCACGGTAGACGTTGCCGACCCCCGCGATGACCTTCTGGTCCATCAGAAGCGCGGCGACGGTCGTACGGCTGCGGGAGATCTTCCGGTACGCGGCGCCCGGGTCGGCGTCGGCACGGAGCGGATCCGGCCCGAGCCGGGCGTGTAGGGCGTTCTTCTCCCCGTCGGTGATCAGGGCGCAGGTGGTGGGGCCGCGCAGGTCGACGTAGGAGGTGGCGTCGGCGAGGCGGAGCCGGACGGTGTCGGTGGCCGGGGGCGCGGGGGCGTCGCCGAAGGTGACCTTGCCGAAGAGACCGAGGTGGATATGCACCCAGTCGCTGTCGCGGAACCCGAGGAAGAGGTGCTTGCCGTGTGCTTCGGTACGGGTGAGGGGGGCGCCGTCGATCAGCTGGGCGGCGTCGGAGAACTTGCCCTGGGGGCTGCTGACACGCACGGGCCCGCCGAGCCGCCGGTAGTCCAGCGCGAGCCGGTGAATCGTGTGCCCTTCCGGCACGAGGCCAATTCCTTTCCCACCCATCCACCCGACTCGCTCAGTGGAGAGGCGAACGTCGAGGAGCAGGAGATCTTGAGACCGAGAGTGCCCCCGGTCGGACGCGCCGGGGTCAGCGCCCCGTGAGGGGCGCGGGGCTGTATCAATGTGCGGCTCCGCCGCGTGGGCGCGGCCAGCCCCCGCCGGCCCGCAGCCGTACGACGGCCACGCGGCACGCCGTCCGCCCTCCGGCCTCGCCTCTCGGCGGACCGAGTCGGGTGGGGGCAGAGGCTACGGCTGGGGGTGGTGGGGCGGGATGAGCGGGAGGTCGCCCGTCGTCTCGTACGCCGTCAGCATGCCGATGCGGCGGACGTGGCGCTCGTCACCCGAGAACGGCGTGGTCAGGAACGTCTCGACGAACTTCGTCGCCTCCTCCTGCGTGTGCATGCGCGCACCCACCGCGATGACGTTCGCGTTGTTGTGCTGCCGCCCGAGCGACGCGGTCTCCTCGCTCCAGGCGAGCGCCGCACGGACGCCCATGACCTTGTTGGCGGCGATCTGCTCACCGTTGCCGGAGCCGCCGATCACGATGCCGAGGGACTCGGGGTCCGCCGCCGTCCGCTCGGCCGCGCGGAGACAGAAGGCCGGGTAGTCGTCCTGGGCGTCGTAGATCTGGGGGCCGCAGTCGACGGGGTCGTGACCCGCCGCCTTCAGCCACTCGACGAGGTGGTTCTTGAGTTCGAAGCCCGCATGGTCGGAGCCGAGATACACGCGCATGGGACGAGTGTGACACGGCCGTAAACTCCCGGCAGTGCCGGGGCCACACCCCCCGAAAGTGTGAGCAAGACTACAGAAGCTCAGGAAAACCTCAAGTAACGATCTGGATTCAAAGGTTCAGGAATTCGCCCGCCTCCGTTTCACTGGACCAACTCGTACGCCGCTCGTACGGGACCCGCTCAACGGCGCAAAGGAATTCCCCCCATGACTTCGCAGCCGACTCCGACTGCCGCGACCCGGACCGGCGATCCCGGCAACGGTCTCCACGCAGGACTGAAGAACCGCCATCTGTCGATGATCGCCATCGGCGGTGTCATCGGCGCCGGTCTCTTCGTCGGTTCCAGTTCAGGTATCGCCACGGCAGGGCCCGGCATCCTGCTGTCGTACGCCCTCGTCGGCACGCTCGTCGTCCTCGTGATGCGGATGCTCGGCGAGATGTCCGCCGCCAATCCGACCTCCGGGTCGTTCTCCGCGCACGCGGACCGCGCACTCGGCCGCTGGGCCGGGTTCTCCATCGGCTGGCTGTACTGGTTCTTCTGGGTCGTGGTGCTGGCGGTGGAGGCCACCGCCGGTGCCAAGATCCTGGAAGGCTGGATCCCGGCCGTACCGCAGTGGGGCTGGGCGCTCATCGTGATGGTGGTGCTCACCGCCACCAACCTGGTCTCGGTCGGCTCGTACGGCGAGTTCGAGTTCTGGTTCGCCGGGATCAAGGTCGTCGCGATCGGCGCGTTCATCGTCGTCGGTCTGCTCGCCGTGTTCGGCGTGCTGCCCGGCGCGCACGCCGACAAGGCGAGCTTCGCCAACCTCACCGACCACGGCGGCTTCCTGCCCCATGGGCCCGGCGCGATCCTCACCGGTGTGCTGCTGGTCGTCTTCTCCTTCATGGGCAGCGAGATCGCCACCCTGGCCGCCGGTGAGTCCGAGAACCCGCAGCGGGCGGTCACCAAGTCGACCAACAGCATCATCTGGCGGATCGGCGTCTTCTATCTCGGCTCGATCCTCATCGTCGTCGCGCTGCTGCCGTGGAACGACCCGTCGATCAAGGAGAAGGGCTCGTACGTCGCCGCCCTCGACTCCCTCGGTATCGCGCACACCGGCGAGATCATGAACTTCATCGTGCTGACCTCGGTGCTGTCCTGTCTCAACTCCGGTCTGTACACGGCCTCCCGGATGGCGTTCTCGCTCGGGCAGCGCGGCGATGCGCCGAAGGCGTTCGCGAGGACCACCTCCCGCGGTGTGCCGATGGCCGCGATCATCGCGTCCGTCGTCTTCGGATTCGTCGCCGTCTTCTTCAACTACAAGTTCCCGGACTCCGTCTTCCTCTTCCTCGTCAACTCCTCCGGCGCGGTCGCCCTGTTCGTCTGGCTGGTCATCTGCTTCTCGCAGCTGCGCATGCGGAAGATCATCCAGGCCGAGGCGCCGGAGAAGCTCGTGGTGAAGATGTGGCTGTACCCGTATCTGACCTGGGCGACGGCCGGTCTGATCGTGTTCGTCCTGGGCTACATGCTGACCGACACGGAGGGCCAGAGCAGCGGTCGTACGACCGTGCTGCTGTCGCTGCTCGTCGCGGCCCTCGTGATCGCCGTCGCCCTGGTGAAGCAGAAGCTCACGGGCAACCGCACGGCATCGGCGGCCACCGAGGCCGCCGAGCCCGCCGACCAGGTGTCCGTCAGCTGAGCCGTCCGCCGGTCACAGCAGGGTGAAACTTTCCTTGACCTGCTCGTACGTCCTCACGGCCTGGGTTTCGATCGCCGGCTGGTACCAGGTGTTGATCTGGTACGACTTCCCGTCGGCGTCGAAGCCCAGCAGCCGTGCGTGCCGGCGGACGCCCTTGAGGGTGAAGGTGTACTCCCAGACCACCGCCGGCCAGCCGCGGAACGTCGTCTCGGCCAGCCGGATCTTGGTGTGGTCCCGGCCCTGGTGGGCGCCGCGCTCGGAGGCGCTGCAGCTGCCACCTTGGCGGGCACGGCCCGCCCCCGGACGTCGGACGGCGGGCCCTGCGCGCGGCCGACCGGGAAGATCTGTCTGCCCGTGCAGAGCGCGGACGGGCAGAAGACCTCCTGGCAGCAGGGGCCGGTGCCGTTCGGTACGACGCACCCCTCACCGAACGCCCCGGCCACCCCGCTGCCGCTCGGCACCGACAACAAGCCGGTGGGGCCGGGCGGTGACCGGTTGCCGAGGACCGGTGCGGGCGGTGACGTCCTGCCGCTCGGCGCGGCCGGGGCGGCGCTGATCGCGGCCGGGGCGGCGGGCGTGTGGTGGTCACGGCGGCGGGTGAACCGACAGACGCCCAGCCACTCGACACACCCACCCACTCATGTGAAGCGGGCCCGAGGCGCGTTCAGCGCCTCGGGCCCGCTTCAGGTGTTCCGGTCGCCCGGTGTCAGCGCCTGCCGGCCAGCTTCCACGCCGTGGGCATCGCCCCCATCGCCAGGGCCGCCTTCACCGCGTCGCCGATCAGGAACGGGGTGAGGCCGGCGGCGATCGCCGCGGACGCGGACATGCCGGCGGCGTAGGCCAGGTACGGCACGCCGATGGCGTAGATGACCGCCTCGCCGAGCACCATGGTGCCCGCCATCCGCAGCACGTTGCGGTCGGCGCCGCGCCGGGCCAGGGTGCCCACCACGGCGGAGGCGAGCATCATGCCGAGGATGTAGCCGAAGGAGACGGAGACACCGGAGGTGCCGCTCGCGAACCACGGCACGCCCGCGAGGCCGGCCAGCGCGTACAGGGCGAGGGCGGCGAGGCCGCGGCCGGCGCCGAGGCTGGTGCCGACGAGCAGGGCCGCGAAGGTCTGGCCGGTCACCGGGACCGGGGAGCCCGGGACCGGGACGGCGATCTGGGCGGCGAGGCCGGTGAGCGCGGCGCCGCCCACCACGAGGGCGGCATCGCGCACCCGGGACGCGGGCAGGAGGTCGGCGAGGACGGTGCCGGTGCGAGCGGACGCGGTGGCGGTGCTCATGGGGGACTCCGCTGGGGTGAGGGCAGGCAGGGACACCGTGACGCTATCCCGGCTCACCTGAGCCGGACACGTCAGCGGTCGACAAAGGGCGGAACGGACGCTTGGTGGGCTCCCCACAAAGGATGCGGGTTACACACGGTAGGGCGTGACGCCGATCACTGAGGCAGAGATGTTTCAGTCACGTCAACGGCGTTGAACAGGCCTGTGGAGTTCCACCAATCGAATCCTAGTGGTCTGGTGGGATTCCTGGTTTCTGGCCTACGCTTCCGGACATGGTCGCCCAGTCCCGGAACTTCACGTCGCGTCGCTATGTCGACCTGCGGCGCCAAGGGGCTGCCACCTGTCGCCGTACGGCCTGAGGCCGCGCGGCGGGAGACCGGTCCGGCGCGCCTCGAACCCCGAGACGTGTCGGCTCCGTTCCCGAGGACGGTTTCCCATGCCCCGTACCGCGGCACCCCCGCTCCCCTCTCCCCCCGGCGGCCGGCGGCGGACCAGCGCCAGCGTGGTCCTGCGGTCGGTGCTGGAGCACGGGCCGGTGGCCCGCTCCACCATCGCCCGGCTGACCGGCCTTTCCCCGGCCTCCGTCACCGACTACTGCGCCCGGTTCGCCGAACTCGGGCTGATCCGGGAGGCGGAGGCGCCCCGCCGGGCCGGCGGGGTGGGCCGGCCGCATGTTCCCGTCGACCTGGACGACTCGTGGTTCGTGGTCGGCGGGGTGCATGTGGCGGTGCCCTACACCACGGTCGCCCTGCTCGATCTGCGCGGACGGGTGCTGGCACGGCGGGAGTTGAAGCACCGGGACACCGAGCCGCGCGGTGTGCTGGAGCGGGCCGCCGCCGGGCTGGCCGCCCTGCTCGACGGGGTGCCGGGCAGCCCGCCGCTGGGCGTCGGGGTCGCCGTCGGCGGCTGGGTGGACCGGGACTCCGGGACGGTCGTCGAGCACCCTCTGCTGGGCTGGCGGGAGGTGCCGGTGCGGGAACTGCTCGGCGCGCACACCGGGCTGCCGGTCCATGTGGACGGGCACGCCCGGGCGTTGGTCAACGGTGAGCGGCTCTTCGGGCGGGCCCGGAGCAGCCGGAGCGTGCTGCACCTGTTCGTCGGGAACGTGGTCGACGCGGCCTTCGCCACCGGCGACGAGGTGCACCACGGCCCGCGCTCCCAGGCCGGCACGATCGCCCATCTCCCGGTACCGGGCGGCACCGAGCCCTGCGGCTGCGGACGCACCGGCTGTCTCCAGGTGGAGCTGAGCGAGCGGACGCTGGTGCGGCGGGCCCGGGCGGCCGGGGTCGTCGAAGGCTCCAATCCGATGGACGTGCTGGCGGCGGCCGGTGCCGGTGACCCGGTGGCCGTACGGCTGCTGGTGGAGCGGGCGCGGCTGACCGGGCGGGCGGCGGGGCTGCTCCTTGACGTGCTCAACCCGGAGAGCGTGGTGGTGACCGAGGTGGGCGTGCTGCACCGCGAGGACTGTCTCGCCGCGCTGCGGGCGGCGGTCGGACCGGAGCGGGCGGCCGTGGTCGCGCCGACCAGTTTCGGGGACCGTGTGCTGGCGGTGGCGGGCGGTTCGGTGGTGCTGGACGTGCTGTACCGGGACCCGTTGGGCACCCCGTTGAGCGCACCACCTCGGGCTATTTAATTCAGAAACTCGGAATATTGACAGCCGTCGCCTACGGCAAGGAACATCCTTCTCATGACCTGTCGCACCATTTGTTGCTGACGCGTTGACGCGCCCGGAGCGCGTATCACCGCCGCATCGCCGGCGTTTCCCCTCTGTGTAATTACTCTGCGGATTCCCTTGTACGACCCCTCTGGGCGCCGGGAATTCGCCCTGCCTTTCTGCCGCTTTTCAGCTGCTTTTCTCCCGGGAGCCCTCCCATGCCTTCTGCGTCCTCCCCCGGCCTCGACCGCCGGCTCTTCCTCACCTCGCTGCTCGGCGCCTCGGCGGCCGTGGCCGGGCTCAGTGGCTGCGCGGCTGGCAGTGCCGCCGCCGAGACGGCTGGCGCGGCCACCGCTCCGCTGGCCGCCAAGGTCCCGGCCGGAACCAGCCTGAAGATCGCCTCCTATCTGAACACCCAGCAGTTGCAGTTCAAGCTGGCGAAACTGCCCCGGCTGCCGTTCACGGTGTCGAGCTGGCTGAACATCGGGGCCGGTCCCGATGTCATCAACGCGTTCCGCGCCAAGTCGCTCGACCTCGCGAGCAACGCGGGGATTCCGCCGATCCAGGCTCAGTTCCAGGGTTTCGCGGCGAAGATCGTGGCGATCGAGATCACCCGCAGACCCAACTACCTGTTCGCCACCAGGCCCGGCAGCGACATCCGCACGGTCGCCGATTTCAAGGGCCAAAAGCTCGCCTTCTCGCAGGGACAGGCCCAAGGGGTCGTGCTGCTGCGGGCGTTGAAGAAGGCGGGGCTCGCCTACGACGACGTGCAACTGGTGCAGCTGACCAGCAACCAGTTCCTCACCGCCCTGCAGTCCGGCCAGGTGGACGTGGCCCCGCTGGGCAACACCCAGGCGCCGGCGTACCTCCAGCAGTACGGCGCGAAGGGCGCCCACACGATCGCCACCGACGTGGTCGACCTGCTCAACCTGCTGTGGGCGCCGCAGTCGGTGCTCGACGACCGGGCGAAGGCGGCCGCGATCGCCGCGTACATCCCGCAGTGGGCCAGGGGCCTGGTCTGGCAGTGGGAGAACCCGGACACCTGGAACGAGGAGTTCTACGTGAAGACCCAGAACCTGACCCTCGCACAGGCGCGGGGCATCACCGAACTCGCCAACAAGCCCCTGTTCCCACCCAGCTGGGACGAGGCGGTCAGGTGGGAGCAGGAGACCGCCGATCTGCTGGCGGAGGGCGGCTTCGTGAAGAAGACCGACGTGTCCTCGCTCTTCGACCACCGCTTCGAGGGCGTCGCCGCGAAGGCCGTAGCGGCGGAGTACCGGAAATGACCGCCACCGTCACCCTGGTTCCCGTCGCCGAGGAGAGCGGCCGGGTCCGTCCGCGCCGCCGGCTCTCCCCCGGCAGGCGGCTGCCCGCCGCCCGCCTCGCCGGTCCCCTGGTCCTGCTCGCCGCGTGGGCGGTCGCCTCCGCCGCAGGGCGGCTCGACCCGGGCGCGATCCCGGCGCCCTGGACCGTCCTGGACACCGCCGTCCATCTGTGGACCGCCGGCACGCTGCCCACCGACATCCTGACCTCCGTGGAACGGGCCGGGTACGGCTTCGCGATCGGGCTGACCGCCGGGGTGCTGCTGGCCCTGGCCGCCGGGCTCAGCCGGACCGGGGAGGCGCTGATCGACGGGACCGTGCAGATCAACCGGGCCATCCCCACCCTCGGTCTGATCCCGCTGTTCATCCTCTGGCTGGGCATCGGCGAGACCTTCAAGATCGCCATCATCGCGATCGTCGTCTACATCCCGGTCTACCTGAACACGCACGCCGCGCTGTCCGCCATCGACAGCCGGTACGTCGAACTCGCCGAGGTCCTGGAGCTGTCGAGGCTCCGGTTCATCCGGCAGATCGTGATCCCCGGCGCGCTGCCCGGATTCTTCGTGGGACTCCGGCTCGGCGTCACCGGATCCTGGCTCGGTCTGGTCGTCCTGGAGCAGATCAACGCCACCAGCGGCCTGGGCTACATGATGTTCCAGGCCCAGAACTACGGCCGCAGCGACATCATCCTCGTCGGTCTGCTGATCTACGGCGTCTTCGGCCTCGTCTCCGACACCGTGGTCCGTCGCATCGAACGGAGGGTGCTGTCATGGCGCCGCACACTGAGCAGCTGACCCGGCCCGCCGTCCAACTCCGGGGACTGAACCGGTCGTTCGGCGGCCGTACGGTCCTCGACGGCATCGACCTCGACCTGCCCGCCGGGCAGTTCACCGCCCTGCTCGGGCACAGCGGGAGCGGCAAGAGCACCCTGCTGCGGGCGGTCGCCGGACTCGACCACGGGGTCACCGGCAGCGGACAGCTCACCGCCCCCGAGCGGGTGTCGGTGGTCTTCCAGGACTCCCGGCTGCTGCCCTGGCGCCGGGTGCTGGACAACGTGGTGCTGGGGCTGGACGGCAAGGACGCGGCAGAGCGCGGCCGGTCGGCGCTCGGCGAGGTCGGTCTCGGCGGCCGGGAGCGGGCCTGGCCGGGCGAGCTGTCCGGCGGTGAGGCCCAGCGTGCCGCGCTCGCCCGCTCCCTGGTCCGCGAACCCCAACTGCTGCTGGCCGACGAGCCGTTCGGCGCTCTGGACGCCCTCACCCGTATCAAGATGCACCACCTGCTGCGCGAGCTGTGGAAGCGGCACCGCCCGTCCGTCCTGCTCGTCACCCACGACGTCGACGAGGCGATCGTCCTCGCCGATCGCGTCCTGGTCCTGGAGAACGGCCGGATCGGCCTCGACCTGACCGTCGACCGCAGCCGGCCGAACGCCCTTTACCGCAAACAGCTGCTGACCGCCCTCGGTGTCCCGGAGGACCCCGCATGACCCGCCGGCTCCACCTCAACGCCTTTCTCATGAACACCGGTCACCACGAGGCCTCCTGGCGCCTCCCGGAGAGCGACCCGCACGCGCACACCGACCTCGCGCACTACGTACGGCTGGCCAGGACCGCCGAGCGCGGCACCTTCGACTCGCTCTTCCTGGCCGACGGCCCGCACCTGTGGGGCAGCGTCGCCCAGCGCCCGGCCGGGGCCCTTGAGCCCCTCACCCTGCTCACCGCGCTGGCGACCGCCACCGAGCACATCGGCCTGATCGCCACGGCCTCCACCTCCTACAACTCCCCCTACAACCTGGCGCGCAGGTTCGCCTCCCTCGACATCGTCAGCGGCGGCCGGGCGGGCTGGAACATCGTCACCACGGCGGGGGCGGAGGCGGCCCGCAACTTCGGTCTGGACGCGGAGCCCGCGCACGCCGAGCGGTACGCCCGGGCCGCCGAGTTCCTCGACGTGGCCCTGAAACTCTGGGACAGCTGGGAGGACGACGCCATCGTCGCCGACAAGGCGGCCGGCGTCTGGGGCGACGACGCGAAGATCCACCCGCCCCGGCACCAGGGGCCGTACTTCAGTGTCGAGGGCGCCCTCAACGTGCCGCGCTCCCCGCAGGGTTACCCGCTCCTCGTGCAGGCGGGGTCCAGCGAGGACGGCAAGGCGTTCGCGGCCCGGTACGCCGAGGCGGTGTTCACCGCGCAGCAGACGATCGAGGACGCCCGCGCCTTCTGCACCGACCTCAAGGCACGCGCGGCCGCGGCCGGTCGCGACCCGGACCACATCAAGGTGCTGCCGGGCATCGTCCCGGTGATCGGCTCGACCGAGGCCGAGGCGCGGGCGAACGAGCAGCTCCTCGAGGACCACATCGTGCACCGGCACGGTGCCGACCGCCTGGAACGGCTCCTGCAACTGGCCCCCGGAACCCTGGAGCTGGACGCGCCGCTGCCGGCGGACCTGCCGTCCGAGGACGCCGTCGAGGGCGCCAGGAGCCGCTACACCCTGGTCGTCGAGCTGGCCCGCCGCGAGCGGCTCACCGTACGGCAGCTGATCGGGCGGCTCGGCGGCGGCCGCGGTCATCTGACCTTCGCCGGAACACCCGGCCAGATCGCCGACGTGATCGAGACCTGGTTCACCCAGGGCGCCGCCGACGGCTTCAACATCATGCCGCCGGTGCTGCCCTCCGGTCTGGAGGGCTTCGTCGAGCACGTCGTACCGGTCCTGCGCGCCCGCGGCCTGCTGCGCGCGGAATACGGCCCGCGCCAGACCCTGCGGGAGCGCTACGGCCTCCCCCGCCCCGCCAACCAGTACGCCGGCCCTGTGCTCGTCTGAAAGGAACCGTCATGTCCCTCCAGTTCACCAAGATCACCGCGCACATCGGCGCCCGGGTCTCCGGCGTCGACATCTCCCGGCCCCTCGGCGCGGAGACCGCCGGCGCGATCCGCGAGGCCCTCAGCACGCACAAGGCGCTCGTCTTCGACGACGTGAACCTCGACGACGACACCCAGCAGGCCTTCGTCCGTCACTTCGGCGAGGTCACCACCGCCCATCCGACGGTCTCCTCGATCGCCGGCGTCCCGAACGTCCTCCCGGTCGACAGCGAGCGCGGCCGGGCCGCCAACCACTGGCACACGGACGTGACCTTCGTCCTCAACCCGCCGCAGGCCACCACCCTGCGCTCGGTCACCGTCCCGCCGTACGGCGGCGAGACCCTGATCGCCAGCTCGGCCGCCGCCTACCGCCAGCTCCCCGAACCCCTGCGGCAGCTGGCCGACACCCTGTGGGCGGAACACACCAACGACTACGACTACGCCGTACCCGACGAGGACATCGACGAGCAGCAGGCCGCCCAGCGCGCCCAGTTCACCTCGATCAGGTACCGCACGGTCCACCCCGTCGTCCGCGTCCACCCGCTGACCGGTGAACGCGGCCTCTTCATCGGCGGCTTCGCCCAGCGGATCGCCGGTCTGTCGCCGTCCGAGTCCCGCAAGATCCTCGACCTGCTCCAGGCGTATGTCACCCGCCCGGAGAACGTGCTGCGCCACCGCTGGTCGCCGAACCAGCTGGTCGTCTTCGACAACCGGATCACCCAGCACTACGCCATCGACAACTACGACGGCCTGCCGCGCCGGCTGCACCGGGTGACCCTCGCCGGTGACGTCCCGGTGGGCGTCGAGGGCAAGGAGAGCTACTCGGTCGAGGGCGACGCCTCGCACTACACGCCGGTGGCCGCGTGACCACGGGGCGTCAGCGGCGTGTCCGGATAGTGGACGGTCTCTCCCTCCGAGCGGAGAGGCCGCCCAGACTGTGGGCGTTTTTGCCCATCTCACATTGGACGAGCCGCGCCCATGCCGCACAGCACCACCACGGTCGAGACACCGCCGGCACCTGACGGCGGTGCCGCGCTCTCCCACGGCCTCAAGCAGCGCCACCTCTCGATGATCGCCCTGGGAGGTGTCATCGGCGCGGGTCTGTTCGTGGGCTCCGGCGCGGGGATCGCCGCCGCCGGCCCGTCCGTCGTCGTCGCCTACGCCCTCTCCGGCCTTCTCGTGATGCTGGTGATGCGGATGCTGGGCGAGATGTCGGCCGCCCACCCGTCCTCGGGTTCCTTCTCGGCGCACGCCGAGCGGGCGATCGGGCCGTGGGCGGGCTTCACGGCCGGCTGGTCGTTCTGGGTGCTGCTGTGCACGGCCGTGGGCCTGGAGGGCATCGGCGCCGCGAAGATCGTGACCGGCTGGCTGCCGGGGACGCCGGAGTGGGCGTGGGTGGCCCTCTTCATGGTCGTCTTCTGCGTCACGAACCTGGCCGCGGTCCGCAACTTCGGCGAGTTCGAGTTCTGGTTCGCGGCGCTGAAGGTCGGCGCGATCAGCCTGTTCCTGGTCCTGGGCGTCCTGGCGATCGCCGGCGTGCTCCCCGGCACGGACTCCCCGGGCACCGCCAACCTCACCGACTTCCTCCCGAACGGCGGTGAGGGCCTGATCATCGGCCTGCTCGCCTCGGTCTTCGCGTACGGCGGCCTGGAGACGGTCACCATCGCGGCGGCCGAGTCGGAGAACCCGGTGCGGGGCGTGGCGAGCGCGGTCCGCACCGCCATGTGGCGTATCGCCCTCTTCTACATCGGCTCGATGGCGGTCATCGTCACCCTGGTCCCCTGGGACTCGAAGGAGGTCGTCGCCAAGGGCCCGTACGTGGCCGCCCTCGACCACCTGGGCATCCCCGGCGCCGGCCGGCTGATGAACGTGGTCGTCCTGGTCGCGCTGCTCTCCGCGATGAACGCCAACATCTACGGCTCCTCGCGCATCGCCTACTCCCTGGTGGAGCGCGGCCAGGGCCCCAGGACGCTGGCCAGGGTCTCCGGAGGCGTCCCGCGCCTCGCGGTCCTCACCTCCTGCGTCTTCGGTTTCGTCTGTGTCGTGCTCAGCTACTGGCGCCCGGACGACGTCTTCCCCTGGCTCCTCAACATGATCGGCGCGGTGATCCTGGTCGTCTGGATCTTCATCGCCGTCTCCCAGCTCCTGCTGCGCCGCCGCATGGAACGGGAGGCCCCGCAGAAGCTGGTCGTCCGTATGTGGGCGTTCCCGTATCTGACGTGGCTGGCCCTGGCCGGCATGACGGCGATCTTCGTCCTGATGGCCCGCGAGGCGGACACCCGCGTGCAGCTGTACTACACGGGCGGGATGACGGCCGTGCTCGCGGCGGCGGGGTACCTCCGGCAGCGGCGGCGCGCCGGGGGCTGATCCCCGTCCCAGGTAGTTGTCCTTGCCGCCGAGTCAGTAGTTCCGGATGCGCGCCGAATGCGGCACCGACGTGTCGATCTCCGTCATATGCCCTGGCGCTACGGCAGATGGGGATCCGGCGCACCTTGACGACGGCCGCCGAGCCGGACCCGGGCCGGAGCCCGGGGACGGCTGCGACGACCGGACTTGGACGACCGGACTTACAGGTTGCTGAAGTCGGGGCCCTTGCTGCGGCTCCGCTTGATCTCGTAGAAGCCGGGGACGGAGGCGACCGCGATGGTGCCGTCCCACAGGCGGGCCGCCTCCTCGCCCTGGGGCGCGGGGGTGACGACCGGGCCGAAGAAGGCGATCTGCTCGCCGTCCGAGCCGGGGACGGCGATGACCGGGGTGCCCACGTCCTGGCCGACCTTGTCGATGCCCTCCTTGTGGGAGGCGCGCAGCTCCGCGTCGAACTCGAAGTCCTCCTGGTCGGCGTACTCGATCAGGTCGGCGGGCAGACCGGCGTCCGCGAGGGCACCCTCGATCGCCTCGAGGGTCGGGCCCTCGCCGCCGTTGTGGATACGGGTGCCGAGCGCGGTGTACAGCGGGCCGAGTACGTCGTCGCCATGCTTCTGCCAGGCGGCGGCGACCACGCGGACCGGGGCCCAGGCCTTGGTGGAGAGCCACTCGCGGTATTCGTCGGGCAGGTCGTCCAGCTTGTTCTCGTTGAGGACGGCGAGGCTCATGAGGTGCCAGCGGACCTCGATGTCCCGGACCTTCTCCACCTCCAGCACCCATCGGGAGGTCATCCAGGCCCAGGGGCACGAGGGGTCGAACCAGAAGTCGACGGGGGTCTTGCCGGAACTCTGCACGGTCTCGGACATGGTTCTCCTCGGAATACGGTGCTTTTCCAGCGGCAACACCGGCACCGTGCACACCATTCCCGGGTGCCCGCTGTCAGGGGCGCATGGGAGGATCGGTGCTGTTCCGGCGTACCGACAACGATGAGGGAGTGCCGCCCGTGCCCGGTGAGAATCTGTCCCGCGACGAGGCCCGGGAGCGGGCCGCCCTGCTGTCGGTCGACGGCTACGACGTGTCGCTGGACGTGCGGTCCGCCGTAGGCGAGGGCGACGGCGAGCCGCGCACCTTCCGCTCGGTCACCACGATCCGCTTCCGCTGCAACGAGCCGGGCGCGTCGAGCTTCGCCGACCTGATCGCACCGGGCGTGACCGCGGTGACGCTGAACGGCAAGGATCTCGACCCGGGCGAGGTCTTCGACGGCACCCGGGTCGCCCTGGAGGACCTGGCCGCGGAGAACGAGCTGGTGGTGGACGCCCGGTGCGCCTACTCCCGCACCGGCGAGGGCCTGCACCGCTTCGTCGACCCCGAGGACGGCGAGGTCTACCTCTACACACAGTACGAGCCGGCCGACTCCCGCCGGGTGTTCGCCAACTTCGAGCAGCCGGACCTCAAGGCGCCGTTCCGCTTCGAGGTGCGGGCGCCGGAGGACTGGACGGTGTGGAGCAACGGGGCGGGTGAACTCACCGACGGTGTCTGGCGGTTCGCGGAGACCAAGCCGATCTCCACGTACATCACCTGTGTCGTGGCGGGCCCGTACCACTACGTGACGGATTCGTACTCCCGCACGCTCCCCGACGGGACGGCGCTGGAGATCCCGCTCGGCGCGATGTGCCGCAAGGGCCTGGCGCCCTACTTCGACGCGGACGACGTCTTCCTCGTCACCAAGCAGGGTCTGGACTTCTTCCACGACCACTTCGACTACCCGTACCCGTTCGGGAAGTACGACCAGGCGTTCGTGCCCGAGTACAACCTCGGCGCGATGGAGAACCCGGGTCTGGTGACGTTCCGGGAGGAGTACATCTTCCGGGGCAAGGTGACACAGGCGTCGTACGAGGCGCGGGCCAATGTGATCCTGCACGAGATGGCGCACATGTGGTTCGGCGACCTGGTCACCATGGTGTGGTGGGACGACCTGTGGCTGAAGGAGTCCTTCGCGGACTTCATGGGCACGTTCGCGAACGTCGGCGCGACCCGTTTCTCCAACGCCTGGGTCACCTTCGCCAACCGCCGCAAGGCATGGGCCTACCGCGCCGACCAGCTGCCGTCCACGCACCCCGTCACGGCCGACATCCGCGACCTCCAGGACGCCAAGCTCAACTTCGACGGCATCACCTACGCCAAGGGCGCCTCCGTCCTCAAGCAGCTGGTGGCGTACGTCGGCCAGGACGCGTTCCTGGAGGGCGCCCGCCGCTACTTCAAGCGCAACGCGTACGGCAACACGCGCCTCGGTGACCTGCTGTCGGTCCTGGCGGAGACCAGCGGCCGGGACATGAGCGCCTGGGCGCGGTCGTGGCTGCAGACGGCGGGGGTGAACTCGCTGACCCCGCAGGTGCTGCTGGCACCCGACGGCCGGATCGACGAGCTGGCGGTGGTGCAGGAGGCCGCCGAGTCACACCCCGAACTTCGCCCGCACCGGATCGCGATCGGCCTCTACCGCCGTACGCCCGAGGGCACTCTGGAGCGGTACGCGCGCGCGGAGGCGGACGTCGACGGCCCGCGCACGCTGATCACGGAACTGGCGGGCGCCGACGCCCCGGAACTGGTCCTGGTCAACGACGACGACCTCACGTACTGCAAGATCCGCTTCGACGACACCTCGCTGGCGACGCTCCGGGACCACCTGGGTGCCCTGACCGATCCGCTCGCGCGCGCCCTGTGCTGGTCGGCGCTGTGGAACCTGACCCGGGACGCGCTGCTGCCGGCCCGGGACTTCATCGACCTGGTGCTGCGGTTCGCGAGCCGCGAGTCGGACATCGGTGTGCTGCAGATGCTGCACGCGTGGGCGAACTCGGCGCTGGTGCACTATGTGGCGCCGCGGTGGCGGGAGACGGCCGGACGGCGGCTCGCGGAGGGTGCCCTGCGGGAGCTGCGGCAGGCGGAGCCGGGCAGCGAGCACCAGCTGGCCTGGGCGCGGTTCTTCGCGTCGACGGCGGCGGACGAGGCCGGCTTCCAGCTGCTCCAGGAGCTTCTGTCGGGCACGGCCACGATCGACGGCCTGGACGTCGACCAGGAGCTGCGCTGGGCGTTCCTCGAACCCCTAGCCGCGCACGGCGCGGCCGGCGAGTCCGTGCTGGCGGCCGAACTGGCCCGCGACGACACGGCGTCCGGCAGGCGCCACCAGGTGCGCTGCCTGGCCGCCCGCCCCACGGCAGCCGTGAAGGCGCAGGCCTGGGCCCAGGTCGTGGAGTCGGAGTCACTGTCCAACGCGCTGGTGGAGGCGACGATCGCGGGCTTCACCCAGCCGTCGCGGCGGGACCTGCTGGTGCCGTACGCGGAGAAGTACTTCGAGGTCATCGCACGGATCTGGGAGGACCGCTCGATCCAGATCGGCATGGACGTGGTCCGGGGCCTGTACCCCTCGCTCCAGGACCGCCCGGAGACCCTTGACGCGACGGACGCGTGGCTGACGGCACACGCCGACGCGCCCCCGGCGCTGCGCCGGCTGGTCCTGGAGGCCCGGGACGACCTGGCGCGGTCGCTGTGCGGACAGGAGTGCGACGCGAGGGCCGCCACCGACTGACCTTTGGCCTTGGGTTTCCCCTCGAGTGACCGTTACGGAATTCAGTCAATCATGGCCGTAACCCCTGGGCCGCACCCGATCGGACCAGGGGTTTTCACCCCCTACTCGGCACTCGAACACCTGACCTTTAGTACCGCCTTGTCCGCATTCTTCAACAGGAACGTAACAACGGTTAAGGGGCAGACCGGACACGGGAATCTCGGGGCCATGACCCACAACACCCCACTCTCCCCCCGCCCCCTCCGTCATCTCTCCGATGTCCACCGCCGGGTGATGACGGCGGCTCAGCTCCACTCGCACGGCGTCTCGGCCACCGAGATCGCCGAGCAGTGCCGGCCGAGCGGGCCCTGGCAGCAACTGCTCCCCGGCGTGGTCCTGCTCCGCCCGGGCCCGGCGACCAGCGAGGAACGCCTGCACGGAGCCCTGCTGTTCGCCGCCCGCGAGCCGGCCCCGGGCGTCCCGGCCCAGCCGAGCCCCGAGTCCCCCCACCGCCCGGTCTACGCGGAGGCGATGGTCACGGGCCTGGCCGCGCTGACCCTCCACGGCTTCTCCTCCACCCCGCCCCTTCTCTCCCTGGACCACGTGGACGTCCTGGTCCCGCGCGTGCGCCGCATCCGCTCCACCTCCTACGTCCGCGTGATCCGCACCCCGGCCCTGCCGACCCCCGGGCAGGTGACGGGCCTTCCCGTCGCCCCGGTCCCCCGCGCGCTCGCGGACGCGGTGGCGGACCTGACCGACGCGGAGGCGGTACGGCGGCTGCTGACGGAGGCGGTACGCGGCCACCACTGCGAACCGGCGGCAGTGGTACGGGCGTTGAACGATGCGAAGCTGCTGTCCCGCCCGCATGTGGTCGACGCCGTCGACTCCCTGGTCGCCGAGGGCCGGGCCATCGCCGAGGACCGCCTCTACCGGATGGTCCACGAGTACGGCCTTCCCGACCCGGTGTGGAACGTGGACCTGAGGTTGCCGGGCGGCCCGCACCTGGGCGGCCTGGACGCCTACTGGCCCGAGCAGGCGGTGGCGGTCGAACTGGACACCCGCGCCCCGCGTCAAGGCCACCGGCAGGACGACGACGCCCTGTGGTCCGAATACGCCCGCAAGCGCGAGCACTTGGAGCGGCTGGGCATCACCGTCGTCTACCTCACGCCGAAGAAGCTCCGCGACTCGATGGAGCAGCAGGCGGCGGTAGTCCGTACGGCACTGATGGCGGCCGACGACCGCGATCCGGCCGCGTATGTCGTGGTGCTGCCCCGGTAGCGAGGGGGGGCCGCCACCAGGAGGGGAGAGGAGGGGCCGCCGGTCGGAGGGGGACCGGCGGCCCCTCCTCATGCTGCGGCGGCCCCGCTGTCCTACTGCCCGCTGACGCCCGGGCGCAGTTCGTCGCGTACGTCGCCGGCGACGTGGTCGAGCAGGTCGGAGTACGCGGCGATCATCCGCGTACGGCTGAACCGCTCGCGGCTGGCGAGCAGCGCCGGTGCGAAGGCGTCGCGCTCGGCGACCGCCGCCGACCACGCGAAGGCGATCGCGTCGGGGTCGAAGGGCGTCACCAGCCCGTGGCCCTCGACGATCGACGCGCTGTCGCCGACGTCCGTCGTGACCGGTACGGCGCCGCACATCATGCCCTCGATGAGGCAGAGCGGCGCGGCCTCGCCGGAGGCGGAGGTGAGGGCGACGACGTCGGAGCCGGCGTAGACGGCCTCCATGTCGTGCCGTACGCCGAGGAGGTGCACGCGGTCGCCGAGGACGGCCCGGTCGGCGCCGAAGGCGATCTCCATGTCGGCCCAGAGGTCGGGGTTGTCCTCGGTCATCCCGGCGCCGCACATGACCACGTGGCCGCCACCCTCACGGGCCAGCCACGCCCTGGCCGCCCGCAGGAAGAGCGGCACGTTCTTCATACCGGCGTAACGGGCGGCGAAGACGACGACGGGGGCCGTGGCCGGAATCCCGGCGGACTCACGGAACGTGAGCCGCAGCGCCGCGTCCGGGCGGAAGCGGAGCAGATCGACCCCGTTCGGGATGACGTGCAGCAGCTCACCCGGGATGCCGGCGGCCTCGTACGCGTCCCGCGTCGACTCGGCGCAGCACACGCACGCCACGACCTTGCCGTCCGCGATGGCGGTCTTCAGCTCGTCCAGCGCCGGGCCCTGGTTCTCCGGGTCGGAGCGGTGCAGGCAGACGACGACGGGGCGGCGGGGCAGCCCGGCCTGGTTGAGGAGCGCGAGCGGCTGTTCCTTCAGGGAGAGGATGACGTCCGCGCCGGCCATCGCCCGTGCGGTATCGGCCAGTTCGGGCCCGCTGAAAACCGACGCCGCGACCGTGCCGTCGACGAGGCCCGCGGTGCGGCCGAGGGAGGCGACATCGATGCCACCGGCCGTGAGCGCGCGGTAGCAGGCGTCGTCCTCCATCCGCTGCGTCGTGGCTTCTCGGTGGACCTCACCGTGCAGACTCAGTACGCGATGCCATTGCTGACCGCCCTCGACGAGCCCCAGCAGTACATCACTGTGAACGATCCGGGCACCCCCGGAGAAGAATCCCTCGTAGACCGAGAGCACACGAAGTCCGAGCCGAGCGCCCACACGATCACCAGCCTTGCACCAAATCGAGCCATCCCCGGGAACCGCGGGTTAGCCGATATGAGGCGGTACGGACGTTTCATTCGGATGAACGGTATGTCTCGCGACGGAGTCCGATTCATTTACACGGCAAGCATCGGAACCCACGCCTCCGGCATCATCGAGCCACCCCCACTTCCACCCCTGTGACCTGCGATTTTACGACACCGACCGGGGCGGCACGAGGCACGGGCCCGGCAGGGCCGACGGCAAAAAATCGGCAAGCGCGACGCCCGAACGTACGACGGTGTCAGCGGCGGCTCCGGCGGGCGTTGAGCCGGGCGGCCTGGCGGGTCAGGTGATCGCGTTCGGCGAGGTCGGGTGCCTTGCGGGCCGCCTCGGCGTACAGCCGTGCCGCGGTCGGCAGGTCGCCGTCGCGTTCGTGGAGGTAGGCCGCGACCGCCGTGTACCGGGGCAGGGCGGGGTCGAGCGCCGCGAGCGCGGCCAGGCCGGCGCGCGGTCCGTCGGCCTCGCCCACGGCGACCGCGCGGTTGAGCCGGACGACCGGGCTGTCGGTGAGGCGCGTGAGCTCGTCGTACCACTCGGCGATCTGCACCCAGTCGGTCTCCTCGGCGGTGGGCGCGTCCGCATGGAGCGCGGCGATCGCGGCCTGGGCCTGGAACTCGCCGAGGCGGTCGCGGGCGAGGGCCGCCTGGAGGATCTCGACGCCCTCGGCGATCAGCCGGGTGTCCCACCGGCTCCGGTCCTGCTCGGCGAGCGGGACCAGGCTGCCGTCGGGCGCGGTGCGGGCGGCGCGCCGGGCGTGGTGGAGCAGCATGAGGGCGAGCAGCCCGGCCACCTCGGGGTGGTCGACCCGGGCCGCGACCTGCCGGGTGAGCCGGATGGCCTCGGCGGCGAGGTCGACGTCGCCGGAGTAGCCCTCGTTGAAGACCAGGTAGAGGACGCGCAGCACGGTGGCGACATCGCCGGCCTGGTCGAACCGCACGCCGGAGACGGTGCGCTTGGCCCGGCTGATCCGCTGCGCCATGGTCGCCTCGGGCACCAGGTAGGCCTGGGCGATCTGCCGGGTGCTGAGTCCGCCCACGGCGCGCAGCGTGAGCGCGACCGCGGAGGAGGGGGTCAGGGACGGGTGGGCGCACAGGAAGTAGAGCTGGAGCGTGTCGTCCACCGCGGGCGTCGGCCCGGGTTTCGGCTCCTCGTCGACGAGGTCCTCGCGCCGGCGGCGGGCGGCATCCGATCGGGTGGCGTCGAGGAACTTGCGCCAGGCCACGGTGACCAGCCAGCCCTTCGCGTCCCGCGGCGGGTCGGCCGGCCAGACGCGGACCGCCTCGACCAGTGCGTCCTGCACGGCGTCCTCGGCCGCCGCGAAGTCGGCTCCGCGGCGGACGAGGACGGTGAGCACACTCGGTGTGAGGCTCCGGAGCAGGACCTCGTTCACTTGAAATGGCACTCCGTGGTGGTGGGGTGCACGCCCAGGAACGGGCGCAGCTCGAGCCACTCGTGGATCGGCTTGCCGCCCGCCCCCGGGGCGGCGGACAGCTCCCCGGCCAGCTCGACGGCGCGCTCGTGACTGTCGACGTCGATCACCATCCAGCCGGCGATGACGTCCTTGGTCTCGGCGAACGGGCCGTCGGTGACCGGCGGGCGCCCCTCGCCGTCGTACCGGACCCACGTCCCCTCGGGAGCGAGGGCCTGGCTGTCGACGAACTCGCCGGTCTTCTCGAGCCGGGCCGCGAAGTCGTTCATGTACTGGACGTGCGCCGAGATCTCCTCCGGCCTCCACTGGTCCATGGGCACGTCGTTGACCGCGGCCGGGGCGCCCCGGTAGTGCTTCAGCAGCAGGTACTTGGCCATGATCGTTCTCCTCGGTGCTAGTGCGACCCATTGTGGCCGCCTTCACCCCGGGGACGGAGCCGACCGTGGGTTCTCGACATCACCGCCGGAACTTTTTTCCGGGCGCCCGTCCCGGCTCTCGACGGCGAGGCTCAGTTCCCCCAGAACTCCGCGTCGAGCACCGTGCCCGGGTCGCCCGTCCAGTCGCCGTTGAAGTTCACGGCCAGGGCGTGGTGGCCGTCGGTGGTGATGGCCGCGGTGGAGGTGGAGCCGTGGATGCCGCCGTCGTGGCCCCAGACGTGGACGCCGCAGGAGAGGGTGTGGTCGATCAGGCCGAGGCCGTAGGCGCTGTTGGGGTCACCGGGGACGGGGACCGTGGTCTTCATCTCCTTCAGCTGGTGCGCAGGGACCAGGCGTCCGCGCAGCAGTGCCTCGTAGAAGCGGGTCAGGTCGGCGGACGTGGAGATCATCTCGCCGGCCGAGGCGGCCATGGAGGGGTTGAGGGCGGTGACGTCGTAGGTGGGGCCGGTGGCGGTCTCGGCCAGTTTCGAGTAGGCGCGGCTGCTCGGGCGCGGGAGGGTGGTTCGGGTGCCGGGAAGGGACGTGCCGGTCAGGTGGAGGGGCCTGGTCACCCGGTTCGTGATCTCCTCGGCGTAGGAGTGGCCCGTCACCGCCTTGATCACCATGCCCGCCAGGACGTAGTTGGTGTTGGAGTAGGACCAGTTCGTGCCCGGTGCGAAGTCCGGCTTGTGCTTCGTCGCGATTCCCACCAGTGCGGCGGGCGTCAGCGTGTCGTAGCGGTGCCGGAGGAAGCCCTCCTTCAGGAAGTACGTGCGGCCGAAGTCCTCGTCCGCCGTGTAGTTGAAGATGCCGCTGGTGTGGTTGAGGAGCCGGCGGACGGTGATACGGCGGCCGTCGTTGCCGTTGCCGCGGACCACTCCGGGCAGCCAGGTGTCCACCGTGTCGTCCAGGGACAGGCGGCCCTCCGCCTCCAGTTGCAGCAGGACCGTGGAGACGAAGGTCTTCGTGATGCTGCCGACCCGGTAGTGGTCGGACGCGGAACGCGGGGCGCCCGTCCGGGTGTTGCCCACCCCGGCCGTCGTCGACCAGGTGCCGTGCGGGTCACGGGCCGTGGCCGTCACCCCGGGGACGCCCGCCTCGACCGCGGCCTCGGCGGCCTTGCGGGTGGCCGGGTGGCCGGCGGCGGGTGCCGCCGCCGCCGTTGCCGCCAGTGCTGCCGACAGGGCCAGTGCCGTGGCCGCCACCAGTGTCGTACGTACGAACATGTCTCTCCCCCAGTTGAGTCAACGCGGTCGTCGGACTCGGTCGGGGGGAGGGACACCGTCGTGATCGGCCAGGTTGCCCGGTGGTGGGCCGGTTGGGTGAGTTTCAGCCCTTCTTCAGGACCAGCTCCGTGTTCCTGTCCGCCGTGTCGCCGCCCAGGACCTTGCTGGAGCCGGGGGCGTTGAAGGCCAGTTCGCGGTAGAGGGCCGCGAGGCCGGTCTGGGAGAGGTCGGAGAAGTCCGTGCGGTGCGGGGCCGCCGACTCGATCAGCGTGGTGAAGAGCGAGACCGTGCCGTCCTTGTTGTCGACCAGTTCGACGACCCGGGCCAGCTGGGGGTGGTCCACGTGCGAGGCGGTGGTGATCTCCCAGAAGGAGTTGCCGTTCGAGGCGGTGTGGGGGGTGATGAGGTTGCGGTGGACGTGGCCGTTCACCCAGGCCAGCACATTGGCGTGGCGGTTGAGGAGGGTGACCAGCTCGGCGCCCGTGTGGCGGCGGTCGCCCGGGTGGGCCGGGTCGGGGCGGGTGTTGGTCATCGTCTGGCCGGTGTGGTGGCTGAAGACGACGGCGTAGGAGTCCTTGTTCTCCTTCAGGGTCCGCTCCAGCCAGGCCAGTTGGGACGTACCGATCGATCCGTCGTAGTGGCCGCCGGCGTCCGTCGTGTCGAGGCTGATGCCGATGACGTCGTCGGAGATACGGAACGCGTAGTACTGGGTGTTCGCGGCCAGGTTCGCGGAGGAGTAGCCGTGCCCGACCGGGCCGAGGCCCTGGTAGGCCGGGTCCAGGTGGGCCTTGAGGTAGTCCGCGGCCGTGTACGGGGCGCGCTTCTCGTCCGCCGTGACCGAGCGCGTCGAACGGGCGTGGGCCTTGAGGAAGTCGCGGTAGCCGCCGCCCTTGGGGTCCTGGGCCTTGCGGATGGTGTCCTGGAGCTTCCTGGCCTCGGCGTCGGTCGCCGTCATCAGCTTCTTGCCGCCGACCGCGGCCGCGGCGAGGTAGGGGTCGGCGTGGGAGCCGAAGCAGCCGAGCGGCAGGGTGTCGTGGTTGCCGACCGTGGAGTACCAGGGGAGGTTGAGGCCGGGGCTCTTCACCTCGCGGACCGCGGCGGCGAGGAAGCCCGCCAGGTGCGGGAAGCCGAGCGCCTTGTCGCCGTCGCGGATGGTGGAGCTCGCCTGCCAGTACAGCTTGAGGCCGCTGTTCTGCACCCCCTCGTAGTGCTTGGGATCACCGCTGTTGGGGGTGATCCGGCCGCCGCTCATCACCTTCATGAACCACTCCAGCTCGGAGTGGGCGTTGTTGTCGGTGTTGTCGCCGGTCGTCATCACGAAGTGCAGCGGGGAACCGGTGACCGGGGCGCCGCGCAGCGCGTTCACCCGCTCGACCAGTGAGATGGCGCCGGGCACGGTGAGCGCCTCGTGGGGGCGCCAGGCGTGCGGGTCGTGGGCGCGCAGGTATTCGAGGCGCAGCGGGTGCTGGACGTCCATCAGGTGCAGGTCGGTGAACTGCACGAACGCGGCGAGGTCCGTACGGCGGTTCTCCCGGCCGGACTTGGCGGCGGCCAGGTCGGATCGGAGCACACGCGACCAGCCGGCGCCGTCGCCGAGCCGCCGGTACCCGGAGCTGTTGCGGGGCGCGGCGACGGCGGCGAGGGTCGTGCCCTTGGTGTACGGCGTGAGGGCGACGGCGGCCTTGCGGCCCTCGGCGACCGGCTGCTGCCCCTCGGTCGCGGTGGGCGCGGCCTCACTGTCGGTAGGACGCAGGGCGTAGCCGACGCCCGCGGAGAGCGAGACGGCTCCGGCGGCGGCGAGCACGGTACGACGGTTGATCTCCAGTGCCTCGCGGCCCTTCTGGGCCGCGGAGGTGGCGACTGAGCGTATGCGCGACATGGCGCGGTCTCCCCGAGTGCGAACGCGTCCGGCAGTGGTCGCGGGGTGATCGCTTCCGCGAACTTCCCGCTCGCTCTGGATCGTTGGCACCGGGGATGGCCTGCGCGTGAACTCGACGGCAACGCGCAGCGCCGATCACCGTACGTGGATCAGGTGAGGTGGGGACCGGCCATGGAGCGGATTTCGGGCGGCCGGGGCCCGGCTACTCCGCGTTCATCTGCCGGGGTAGGGGGGTATCCGGGGCTTACCGGGACTCTTGCGGAAAGCCCCGGCATTCACGACTCCGTTGGGAAAGTCGTGATTCGAGCGGGCCTGTGTCGTTCGTTTTGCTGATCACTATGGTCGTTGGCAGGACAGGGGATCGGGATGTCGCTGGAGTCGCGGTCGGATGGCGGGGTGCCTGAGCTGACGGACCGGGTGGTGCGGGCCTCGTTCCCCAAGGGGATCTTGGCCATCAGGGTTCGGGAAGTCCTCGGCGCACTGTTCAACGACGAGGACATCGCCGAGGCCTTTCCTGGCCGGGGCCAGGGCGGGACGCCCAGGCACCGGACTTGACCCAGGCCGCTTTCACGACGGACTGGGAGGCCAGGAACGTCACCTGTCCCCAAGGGGCATCCAGTGCCAGCTGGTCCCAGCAGCGCAAAGCCAACGGCACCCCCGTCGTCCGGGTGCACTTCGCGCTCGTCGACTGCATCGCCTGCCCACTGAAACCGAGGTGCACCAAGGCAGCCAACGGCAAGTGGGGGCCGCAGCCTCACCCTGCTGCCCCGCGAACAGCAGCAGATCCTCGAAGAACGACGCGCCGAGCAGCAGACCGACGCCTGGAAGGAACGCTACAACGTTCGCGCCGAGGTGGAGGGCACCATCTCCCAGGCCGTCCGCCGCACCCACCTGCGACGCACTCCCACCGAGGCCAGAGCAAGACCCACCTCGCGAACATCCTCTCCGCCACCGCGACCCCCTTGAGGCTGTTGACCAGCTTGGAGACGGCGACCTTGGGCGGATAGTTGATCAGCAGGTGCACGTGGTCGCGTTCGCCGTTGAACTCCTTCAGCTCCGCTTCGAAGTCCTCGCAGACCTTGCGCATGATCTCTTCGCAGCGTGTCAGCATCTCGTCGTCGAACACCCCGCGCCGACACCTCGTCACAAAGACCAAGTGCACATGCATCGCCGAAACAACGTGTCTTCCAGGCCTGTAGTCGTTCTGCTGATCCATGAGACCAATCGCAGTAGGATCTTGAGTGTGCAGCTCCGCTACAACTTCCGGGCCTACCCGGACGCCCCGCAGCGCCGTGCGCTGGCGAGTGCGTTCGGGTGCGCCCGCCTGGTGTGGAACGACTGCCTGCGCGACCGGAAGGAAGCGCACGCGGCAGGACTGCCGTACGTGAAGTCGGCAGATCTGTCCCGGCTTCGCATCACCCAGGCCAAGCGCACCGCCGAGCGTGCCTGGCTCGCCGACGTCTCGGCGGTCGTCCTGCAACAGTCCCTGCGGGACCTCGACACCGCCTACAAGAACTTCTTCGACAGCCTCAAGGGCAGGCGGCAGGGCCGCAAGGTCGGCCCTCCCCGCTACAAGTCGAAGAAAGACACACGGCAGTCGATCCGCCTCAACACCAACGCCTTCTGTCTCCAGGAGAACGGTACGGTGTACGTGGCCAAGGTCGGCAACCTCAAGGTCAAGTGGTCCCGCCGGCTTCCGGCCCAACCCACGTCCCTGACCGTCACCAAGGACAGCTGCGGCAGGTACTTCCTCAGCTTTGTCGTGGACACCGAGCCGGACATCCTCCCCGAGCTGGAGGCTGAATCCGGCATCGACCTCGGTCTGTCCGCCTTCGCCGTCCTGTCCGACGGGCGTAAGATCGACAGCCCGCGCTTCCTGCGCCGGGCGGAAAAGAAGCTCAAGCGTCTTCAGCGGGAGCTGTCCCGCAAGGCCAAGGGATCGAAGAACCGGGCCAAGGCTTGCATCAAGGTCGCACGCCAGCACGCACGTGTGGCCGACCGGCGCCGGGACTGGCACCACAAGGCTTCCACGCAGATCATTCGCGACAACCAAGCGGTGTATGTGGAAGACCTCGCGGTGTCCGGTCTCGGGCGTACCAGGCTGGCCAAGTCTGTGCACGACGCGGGATGGTCCGCGTTCGTCGGCATGCTGGAGTACAAAGCGGTCAAGCACGGCCGCACCTTCGCCAAGGTGGACCGCGCCTTCCCCTCCTCGCAGGTCTGCTCGGCCTGTGGCTTCAGGGACGGACCGAAACCTCTCCACGTCCGCGAGTGGACGTGCAGCGTGTGCGGCACCGTGCACGACCGCGACCACAACGCAGCCCGCAACGTCCTCTTCGAAGGACGCCGAATCGTCGCCGCCGGACGGGCGGAGACGCCAAACGCCTGTGGAGCGCCGGTAAGACGGGCACACGTGCCCGCACAGCGCGGTGAAGCAGGAAGCCCCCGGAAGGGTCAGACGACCCAGGCCGGAATCCCCGGCCCTTAGGCCGGGGAGCGCGTCAAAACTGCTCTTCTGCAAACCGTCCCGCAGCCGGCCGCTCCCGCCACAGCCGCAGGGCCACGTCGATCAGCCGTACGTGCCGGAGGGACGGTACGGCATCCAGGTCACGCCAGGCGGCCATGTCGGTGGAGCCGTTGACCTCGTTCCTCAGTTCACCTCCGACGATCTCTCCGGTGTAGATGATCCGCACGCTGTGGTGGTCGGTGACGGGGGCCAGCAGACGGGCGCGGGCGAAGCGATGGCGGCGGGAGTCGATGCCCAGCAGCCCGGTCACCTCGATGCGGTAGCCCGTCTCCTCCAAGAGTTCGCGGCGGACCGTGTCGTACGGGTCCTCACCGTGCTCCATGCCGCCGCCGGGCAGAACCCACTCAGGTGTGCCGTCAGCGGCGGGTGACCGGGCGAGCAGGATCTGTCCGTCGCGGACACACACGGCGTAGGCCGCCACCCTCAGCTTCTCGCGCACATCGGCACGTTAGGGGGCGCCAGGGCCGGCGGCCAAGAGGATTTCCATTCACGGCGAGGGCACAGACAGCCGGTTCCCCTCACCCTGGGTCGGACAGCCGTCGCCTTCCTCAAATCCCCCTCAGGAAATCACCGGAACCTTCACTACCGGCATGTCCCTGCCATACGGTCATCGTGTCCGACCGCCGACAGCGCGGTCCCCACCGGATAGGCGTTCCGTGCATACATCAGTACGCCGCACCATCTTTCTCTCCTCGACAACGCTCTTGCTGTGTACGGCCCTTACGGGCCCCGCACTGGCCGCGGAGACAACTCCAGCCGCTTCACCGTCGGCGTCCGCCTCGGCCGACGACCCGGTCATCAACACGGCTCCGCCCGAGGAGCCCGAGGAGAGCATCTCGGAAATCCCGGACGACACCGCTGACAATCCAACGAATGAGCCCACGGACGAGCCCACTTACACGGGCAAGCCTCAGCCCGGAGAGTCGCCCAATCCCGTGGACTGCAGTCCGGCCCACGGCGTCTACGTCCCGACGGATCAAGGCAAGAAGTACCACCGTGGTGTCGGGCCCACGAACTCGAACTACAACGGCACGTCCAGAACGGCGAAGTCGACGTTCACGTCGGAGGTGACGGGCGAGGTGGGTGTCGCCATCAGCGGCGACCTGGAGACCTCGGTCAACACGATGCTGGTCAAGATCAAGGCCGAGTTCAACGTCACCGTGTCGGCGAAGCTTACAGCCAAACTCGGGAACTCAATCTCCGTGGACACGCCAGCACACAAGACCACGAACGCCAGATATGGCGTCTGGCGGCTCAAGCACACGGGCAGGACCTACGTGGTCCACCAGAACTGCACGTCCTCGCCGGAGCACACTGTCGTCAGCTACTCCCCCTACCGGGTCGGCTGGTATCTATGGGAAAGCTGAGGACTCTCGCCACAGCAGGGGGGCTGGCCGCTGTGGTAGTGCTGACTGGCTGTACCAGCGGCCAGGACGACACGGCGCGTCCTCCTCACCCCCCCGCGCCCCGCTCCACATCGTCACCCACAGTGGCATCGATGTCGGGCCGTGCCGAGTACGTCCCCGGGGAGACCGTGACCAGGGCGCCGGTTCTTCCTGGAGGAGAGATCGTCGCGCAGGCAGCGAACGTCAGCGGAAACCGCACGGTAGAAATCCGCGGCGGGATCAAGGCCGGGGCGCTGTCGGTCCTGGTGAATTGCCAGGGTCAGGGAAAACTCACCGTCTCGTTGGAACCGGTCGGGCTGAGTTTTCCTCTCGAATGCGTGAACGGAGAGGTCAGCAGCACCTTCAATCAACTGGATCTGAAGCGTGACCGCGGACACGGAACGGTTAGCGTGACCGCTCCGTCCAGCGTCCGCTGGGCACTTACCGTCGGACGATAGGCGGATGGAGCCCGGAAATCACCACTGCCGGGCGCTGTTCCGCGAGTTGTAGGACAGCGGCTTCAAGAAGCCAAGACAGGTACCGTGTTCTTCTCCGCCGTCCGCGGCACGGTCGCGGGCACCGGCAGCGTGCAGATCGAGAAGGTCACGCCGTAGGCGACTGCGGTGCCAGCGGGCGGTGCCCCTGCTCCACCAGCGAGATGGTTCAGGGCCGCCCCGTCGCCTCTGGCCGCGCCCACAGGCCAGGTCGTGAGGGACTCCGCCCCCCGGCTCGGACCACGGACAGGATCCGTGTCTCCGCCCGCGACGCGAAACCGGACGCCAGTGCGCCCAAGACCGTTCGGGGCGTGCCAATGAGGCGGGCCGCTTCCCCCGCGCCCCTCGCAGCGGGCGCTCGCGCCAAAAGGCGCAGGCACTGCACGCCAAGGAGGCCGGTACGCGGATGCGCGACCGGCTTCCTTGGACGCCTCGCAGCGCCAAGGGCTGGGCAGACACCGGCACTTCCGCTCCGGGACCGGACCAGGACGAGGGGTTTTCCCCATCCGTTCATATCGATTCGGTCAACGTTCCCAAAAGACCGTTCCTTTGGGGAAAGCTGTGCGCCTACACGCCGGACATGACCATGTCCGGTCGTTCCAGGCACGTTCCTTTACCTACAAGGGATGCAGATGACCCTCAGCCCCCAGCACGACCCGATACCGGGCCACAGACGCCTGGGCCGGATAGCCGTCGCCGTCGGTGTCGTGGCCGCGCTCTCCGCCGCCGCGCCGATATCCCTGGCCACCGCCGCGGCGCCCGCCTCCTCCGCCGCCACCGCCGGCCCGGGGGTCAAGTCGGCCCATGACAAGCTCGGTTCGGACGACGCCGAACTGCTCGCCGAGGCCAAGGCCGACGGCACCAAGAACGTCACGATGATGATCGCGACCGCACCGGGACAGACCGAGCAGGTCGCCCAGGAGCTGGACGGCGTCAAGGGCGGCTCGGTGGGCCGTACGTACGACAAGCTCGGCTATGTCCGCGCCACCGTCCCCACGGGCCGGGCGGAATCGGCGATCGCCGCCGCCGCGAAGCTGACCTCGGTGCACGCGATCGACCTGCGCCAGGAGATCCAGCTCGACGACCCGACGGCGAGCGACTCCAACGCCAAGGCCGCCAAGGCCACTTACTCGGCGCCGGACAAGAACACCCCCGCCGAGAACCCGTACAACCCCTCCTTCGAGACGGGCGCCGTCGACTTCGTCAAGGACCACCCGAAGGCGGACGGCCGGGGCATCACCATCGGCATCCTGGACTCCGGTGTCGACCTCGGCCACCCGGCGTTGCAGAAGACCACCACGGGCGAGCGGAAGATCGTCGACTGGGTGACCTCGACCGACCCGGTCAACGACGGCGACCAGACCTGGCGGCCGATGGTCACCGCCGTGTCCGGGCCGAGCTTCGGCTACGGAGGCAAGAGCTGGACGGCGCCCGCCGGGTCGTACCAGATCAGCACCTTCAAGGAGTCGTACACCGCGGGTGGCGACGCGGCCGGTGACGCCAACCGGGACGGGGACACCACCGACAGCTGGGGCGTGCTCTACGACCCGGCGGCCGGCACGGTCACCGTCGACCTGAACAACAACAACGACTTCTCCGACGACACGCCGATGAAGCCGTACAAGGACGGCTACCAGATCGGCTACTTCGGTACCGACAACCCGGCGACCGACGTCGTCGAGCGGCAGCCGTTCGTCGTGGAGATCCGCAAGGACGTCGTCTACAACTCGTCCGGCGCGAAGGCCGACTTCGTCAACATCGGCGTCATCGAGTCCGAGCACGGCACCCACGTCGCCGGTATCACCGCCGCCAACGGCCTGTTCGGCGGCAAGATGAACGGCGCCGCCCCCGGCGCGAAGCTCGTCTCCTCCCGGGCCTGCACCTGGAGCGGCGGCTGCACCAACGTCGCCCTCACCGAGGGCATGATCGACCTGGTCGCCACCCGGGGCGTCGACATCGTCAACATGTCGATCGGCGGCCTGCCGGCGCTGAACGACGGCAACAACGCGCGCGCCGAGCTGTACACGCGGCTCATCGACACCTACGGCGTGCAGCTCGTGATCTCCGCGGGCAACTCCGGCCCGGGTGCGAACACCATCGGCGACCCCGGTCTCGCCGACAAGGTCATCTCGGTCGGCGCGGCCATCTCCAAGGAGACCTGGGCCGCCAACTACGGCTCCCAGGTGACGACGAAGTACCAGCTGCTGCCGTTCTCCTCGCGCGGCCCGCGTGAGGACGGCGGCTTCACGCCGACCCTGGTCGCGCCCGGCGCCGCGATCAACTCCACCCAGACCTGGCTGCCGGGCTCCCCGGTCGCCGAGGCGGGCTACTCGCTGCCGGCCGGCTACTCCATGCTCCAGGGCACCTCGATGGCGTCCCCGCAGGCGACGGGTGCCTCGGCGCTCCTGCTGAGCGCCGCAAAGCAGAAGGGCATCGCCCTCTCCCCCGCCGACCTGCGCACGGCCCTCACCTCGACGGCCGACCACATCAAGGATGTGCAGGCGTACGAGGAGGGCGCGGGCCGGATCAACATCGTCGACGCGTGGGAGTCCATCCGCGACCACGCCACCGCGCACGCCTACACGGTGAAGGCGCCCGTCGACACCGCGATCGACTACGCGCTGAAGACCCCGGGCTACGGCACGGGCCTGTACGACCGTGAGGGCGGCCTGAAGGCCGGGCAGAAGAAGACGTACGACGTCACGATCACCCGGACCTCCGGCGCGGACAAGGCGATCCGGCACGAGCTGCACTTCCAGAACAACGCCGGGCACACCTTCACGATCGTCGGCTCGGACGAGGTGACGCTGCCGCTGAACCAGCCGGTGACGGTCACGGTGCAGGCCAGGCCGAAGAGTTCGGGCATCAAGTCGGCGATCCTCGAAGTCGACGACCCGAAGACCGAGGGCGTCGACAAGCAGATCCTGACGACGGTCGTGGTCTCCACCCCCGTCAACTACACCTACTCCGCCGCGGATTCGGTGCAGCGCAACAGCTCGACGTCGTACTTCGTGACCGTGCCGGAAGGCGCCAAGTCCCTTGAGGTCGCGATGAGCGGGCTGGCCGACAAGAGCCAGACACGGTTCATCGCCATCCACCCGTACGGCGTTCCGGTCGACAACACCGGCACCCCGTACTGCTACAACAACTACCTCAACGGCAACGGCTGCAAGCCGGACGTGCGTTCGTACGCCGACCCGCAGGCCGGTGTCTGGGAGATCGAGGTCGAGGCGCGCCGCACCTCGCCGCTGCTCGACAACCCGTACCAGCTGGGCGTCGCCGTGCTCGGCGCAGCCTTCGACCCGGAGACCGTGACCGTGCCCGAGGCCAAGGTCGGCACCCCGGTCACCGCCTCCTGGAAGGTGACGAACAAGTTCGCCGCCCTCGACGGCAAGCTGGTCGGCGGTCCGCTCGGCTCCTCGAAGACGGCTCGTCCGTCGATCAAGGAGGGCGAGACCCAGACCACGACGGTGACCGTGCCCGAGGGCGCGAAGTCGCTGGACGTGGCCATCGGCAACGTCTCCGACACGGCGGCCGACCTCGACCTGACCGTGTACGACGCGTCCGGCAAGCAGGTCGCGCAGTCCGCCGACGGCGACTCGGAGGAGTCGGTGTCCATCGCCTCCCCGGCCGCCGGCACGTACACCATCGAGGTCGTCGGCTACTCGGTCCCGTCGGGCTCCACCGACTACGACTACCGGGACGTCTTCTTCTCCGCGGCGCTCGGCAGCGTCACGGTCGACGACTCGACGCCGGTCAAGCTCGGCACGGGCGCCTCGGCCACGGTGACCGGCCAGATCACGGCGGCCGCGGCGGCCCCCGAGGGGCGTGAGTTCTTCGGCCGGGTCCAGCTGGCCAACGCACGCGGCACGGTCGCGGGCGTCGGCAGCGTGAAGATCGAGAAGGTCACGCAGTAGCGATAACAGATCCGGTGCTGGGGCGGGCGTCCTGCGGGGCGCCCGCCCCTTATCCGTGGCAGGTCGTGGTGCGCGACTCGGGCAGGTCGCGGACGATCCAGGCCCGCTCCGCGGCGATGTCCGCCTCGCCGACCGCGTACCGGTCGGGCTCCTGCTGCCCACGCGTGATACCGACGAGGAGGCGGGCGCCCGCGCTGATCCGGGTGTCGGCGTCGGACTCGAAGAGGACCTCCACCTCCTTGGCGGTGGTGGCCGGTTTGTAGGCGCGGGTCACGCGCAGGGTGACGCGTTCCCGGGTGGAGTGCGGGAGCTGCCGCACCCCGGTCACCGTGCCCTCGACGACCAGCCGGGCGCAGGCGAGGTAGCCGGGCCCGTCGGCGGACTCCTGGTTCGACGCGCTGCCGGCGGCTTTGTCAGCACTGGCGTCTCCCGACATGGCATCCGAGCCGCCGTTCGCCGCGAGCCAGCCGATACCGAGCACGGCCGAGGCGAACGCGGCCGCGAGGGCACCGGCGAGGCCGACGGTGCGGACGCCCGGATGCCGCCAGGGCCTGGGGCGCCGGACCGGGCGGGGCGCCGGCCGCGGGCGGGGCTCGGCGAGGGCGTCGCCGATGATCCCGAACTGCTCGCGCAGGAGCGCCACGTCGGCGGTGGCGGCCCGGTGCTCGGCCATGAAGGCGGGGTCGGCGCGCTGCCCGTCGGAGAGCCGTTCGTCCATGAGGACGGCCAACAGGGCGTCCATGTCCTCACCCCGGCCGAGGTCCTCACCCCGGCCGTCGTAGTCGTCGTGGCCGTCGTAGTCGTCGTGTTCGGCGGTCATCTCACACCACCTCGTCCTCGTGCAGGCGGACGCGCAGGGCCCGTACCGCCGTGTGCAGCCGGCTCTTGACCGTGCCCTCGGGGATGCCGAGTTCCTCGGCTATGCCACGCACCGGCAGGTCGGCGTAGAAGCGCAGGACGAGGACCTGGCGCTGGGCGTCCGGCAGTTCGTCCAGGCCGCGGGCGACGGCGACGGAGAGCACGCTGCTGTCCTCGCCGGAGGCGTGGTCGTGCTGGCGCAGGGCGGCCAGCCGCTCGCCGAGGCGTTCCTGGCGGCGCTTGGCGCGGTGCCAGTCCATGGCGAGGTTGGAGGCGACCACCGCCGCCCACGCCGAGACGTCCCGAGGCGCCTCCCGGCCGCTCGCGGCCCGCTCCAGCAGCCGCAGGCGGACCTGCTGTACCCCGTCCAGCAGGTCCGCCTGCGGTACGCCGCCCAGCGCGAGCACCGCCCGCACCCGGCGCTCCTGGTCCGCGTCCAGGGGATCGCCGTGCTCCCCCTGGGCGCGGCGGGCCTTTCTGCGCAGCACAACCCACCCCCCTCACCGCGTTTCTCCTACGACGCCGCAGCCCCCGGAAACGTTCGGACGGCCCCCCGGAAATCTTTTCCGAGGCGTACGTCACACCGGCGCGCCACGCAGCACAGCTTGCGGTACGAAGGCCACGGCGAGGTAATTTCTGCAGCTCAGCGTGGGTACCGGCGGGAGTTCCACGGGCCGGGAGGTCCGGCCGGCGGGTATGGCGGCCAAAGAATTGGACAGGCTGACCCGGGTCGGCCGCATGATGGAAAGGCCGCAGACACACGTCAACGTACGCAGAGGGAGTCACCGTGAGGGTCGGAATCGTCGGAGCCACCGGTCAGGTCGGCACGGTCATGCGCAGGATCCTCACGGAGCGCGACTTCCCGATCGACGAGCTGCGTCTGTTCGCCTCGGCCCGCTCCGCCGGGACGGTGCTGGACGGAGTGACCGTGGAGGACGCGGCGACCGCCGACTACACCGGCCTGGACATCGTGCTGTTCTCGGCGGGCGGGGCCACCTCCAAGGCGCTCGCGGAGCAGGTCGCCGCCCAGGGCGCCGTCGTCATCGACAACTCCTCCGCCTGGCGCAAGGACCCCGAGGTCCCGCTGGTCGTCTCCGAGGTGAACCCGCACGCGATCGCCGACCGCCCCAAGGGCATCATCGCCAACCCGAACTGCACCACGATGGCCGCGATGCCGGTCCTGAAGGTGCTGGACCGGGAGGCCGGGCTCGAGGCGCTGATCGTCGCCACCTACCAGGCGGTGTCCGGCTCCGGCCTCGCGGGCGTCGCCGAGCTGCACGGCCAGGCGCAGAAGGTCGTCGCCGATGCCGACAAGCTCACCCACGACGGCGAGGCCGTCGACTTCCCGGAGCCCGGCGTCTACAAGCGTCCCATCGCCTTCAACGTCCTCCCCTTCGCCGGCAACCTCGTCGACGACGGTCTCAACGAGACCGACGAGGAGCAGAAGCTGCGCAACGAGTCCCGCAAGATCCTGGAACTGCCCGAGCTGAAGGTCTCCGGCACCTGCGTCCGCGTCCCGGTGTTCTCCGGGCACTCCCTCCAGGTCAACGCCCGGTTCGCCCGCCCGATCAGCCCGAAGCGCGCGACCGAGCTGCTCGCGGACGCCCCCGGCGTCGAGCTGTCCGACATCCCGACCCCGCTGCAGGCGGCCGGCAAGGACCCGTCGTTCGTCGGCCGGATCCGCCGCGACGAGACGGTCGAGCACGGCCTGGCCCTGTTCATCTCCAACGACAACCTCCGCAAGGGTGCCGCGCTGAACGCCGTGCAGATCGCGGAGCTGGTGGCGGCGGAGCTCACGGGCTGACGCCGGCCGGCACACGACTGCCGGAGCTGCGGGAGCGGTTCGAGGGTGAGACGCTCCAGAAGCGGATGGCCGGACCCGCAGAGGTCGCCGAGGCCGCGCTGTGGCTGTGCAGCGACCGCTCGTCCTTCGTCACCGGCGCGGCGATGCCGGTCGACGGCGGCACGACGGCCGCCTGACGCCCCTGGCGCGCCTGACACCCGACCAGAGGATCTGTGGGGTTTTCCCTCGTCGCCCGCGGCCATGCGGCCGTGGAAGGATGGCGCAACCCACACATATCGAGGAGATGACCGCGTGCCTGGCACAAACCTGACTCGCGAAGAGGCGCAGCAGCGGGCGAAGCTGCTCACCGTTGACTCGTACGAGATCGATCTCGACCTCTCCGGCGCGCAGGAGGGCGGTACCTACCGGTCCGTGACCACGGTGCGCTTCGACGTCGCCGAAAGCGGCGCCGAGTCCTTCATCGACCTGGTGGCCCCGACGGTCCACGAGGTCACCCTGAACGGTGATCCGCTCGACCCCGCCGAGGTCTTCGAGGACTCCCGGATCGCGCTGCGGGGCCTGCTGGAGGGCCGTAACGTGCTGCGCGTCGTGGCCGACTGCGCGTACACCAACACGGGTGAGGGCCTGCACCGGTTCGTCGACCCGGTCGACGAGCAGGCCTACCTGTACACCCAGTTCGAGGTGCCGGACGCCCGCCGGGTCTTCGCCTCCTTCGAGCAGCCGGACCTGAAGGCGACCTTCCAGTTCACCGTGAAGGCGCCGGCCGGCTGGACGGTCGTCTCGAACTCGCCGACGCCCGAGCCCAAGGACGACGTCTGGGTCTTCGAGCCGACGCCGCGCATCTCGTCGTACATCACCGCGCTGATCGTCGGCCCGTACCACTCCGTGCACAGCGTGTACGAGAAGGACGGGCAGAGCGTGCCGCTGGGTATCTACTGCCGTCCCTCGCTCGCCGAGTTCCTCGACTCGGACGCGATCTTCGAGGTGACCCGGCAGGGCTTCGACTGGTTCCAGGAGAAGTTCGACTACGCCTACCCGTTCAAGAAGTACGACCAGCTGTTCGTGCCGGAGTTCAATGCGGGCGCGATGGAGAACGCGGGCGCGGTGACCATCCGCGACCAGTACGTCTTCCGGTCCAAGGTGACGGACGCGGCGTACGAGACGCGGGCCGAGACCATCCTGCACGAGCTGGCCCACATGTGGTTCGGCGACCTGGTCACCATGGAGTGGTGGAACGACCTGTGGCTGAACGAGTCGTTCGCCACCTACACCTCCATCGCCTGCCAGGCGTACGCGCCCGGCTCGCGCTGGCCGCACTCGTGGACGACGTTCGCCAACTCCATGAAGACCTGGGCGTACCGGCAGGACCAGCTGCCCTCCACCCACCCGATCATGGCCGAGATCCGCGACCTGGACGACGTCCTCGTCAACTTCGACGGCATCACGTACGCCAAGGGCGCGTCCGTCCTGAAGCAGCTCGTCGCCTACGTCGGCATGGACGAGTTCTTCAAGGGCGTGCAGGCGTACTTCAAGCGGCACGCGTACGGCAACACGCGCCTGTCCGACCTGCTGGGCGCCCTTGAGGAGACCTCCGGGCGTGACCTGAGCACCTGGTCGAAGAAGTGGCTGGAGACGGCCGGCATCAACGTGCTGCGCCCGGAGGTCGAGACGGACGCCGACGGTGTCGTCACCTCCTTCGCCATCCGCCAGGAGGCCCCGGCGCTGCCGGCCGGCGCCAAGGGCGAGCCCACCCTCCGTCCCCACCGCATCGCGATCGGCCTCTACGACATGGACGAGGCGAGCGGCAAGCTGGTCCGCACCGACCGGATCGAGCTGGACGTGGACGGGGGGCTGACCGCCGTACCGCAGCTGGCCGGCCGCCGCCGTCCGGCGGTGTTCCTGCTCAACGACGACGATCTGTCGTACGCGAAGGTCCGCCTGGACGAGCAGTCGCTGCGCTTCGTGACGGACCACCTGGGTGACTTCGAGTCCTCCCTGCCCCGCGCGCTGTCCTGGGCGTCGGCCTGGGACATGACCCGCGACGCCGAGCTGCCCGCCCGCGAGTACCTGTCCCTCGTGCTGGCCGGCATCGGCAAGGAGTCGGACATCGGTGTCGTGCAGTCGCTGCACCGCCAGGTGAAGCTGGCCGTCGAGCTGTACGCCGACCCGACCGCCCGCGAGGCCCTGCTCACCCGCTGGACCGACGCCACGCTGGCCCATCTGCGGTCGGCCACGCCGGCGAGCGACCACCAGCTGGCCTGGGCCCGCGCGTTCGCGGCGACCGCCCGCACCCCGGAGCAGCTGGATCTGCTCGAAGGCCTCCTGGACGGCACCCAGACCATCGAGGGCCTGGCCGTCGACACCGACCTGCGCTGGGCGTTCGTGGAGCGGCTGGCGGCGGTCGGCCGGTTCGACGAGGCGGAGATCGCGGGCGAGTACGACCGCGACCGGACGGCGGCCGGCGAACGCCACGCGGCCACCGCGCGGGCGGCCCGTCCGACGGAGGAGGCGAAGGCGGAGGCGTGGGCGTCGGTCATCGAGTCCGACAAGCTGCCGAACGCCGTACAGGAGGCGGTGATCAACGGCTTCGTCCAGACCGACCAGCGTGAGCTGCTGGCGCCTTACACGGACAGGTACTTCGAGGTCCTGAAGTCGGTGTGGGACTCCCGCTCCCACGAGATCGCCCAGCAGATCGCGATCGGCCTCTACCCGTCCCTCCAGGTCTCCGAGGAGACCGTCACGAAGACGGGCACCTGGCTGGCCGCGGCCCAGCCGAGCGCGGCCCTCGCCCGCCTCGTCTCGGAGTCCCGCGCGGGCGTCGAGCGTGCGCTGAAGGCCCAGGCGGCGGACGCCGCGGCACGGTAGCCGACGGTACGAGGCGGTAGCCGACGCTACGAGGAAGGGGCGCCCGGTGCGGCACCGGGCGCCCCTTCGTCATGCGCGCAGTCCGCGGAGGTGCCCGGCGGGCCCGGCCGGCTCGGCGGGCTTGGCGGGTTTGGCGGGTTTAGCGGGTTTAGCGGGTTTAGCGGGTTTGGGTGACGGTGTGTCATCACCCAGGCGGGGTTGAGTATCCGTGCTCAGGTCCCGGGTGCCCGTGCGTTGCGAGCGTCGGTGTGGCGGCGCGGTCGAGCGCGCCGGCCTCGCTTCAGAGACCGCCCGAGGCGGTCCGACAGCTACGGAGAACTCGGCATGTCCCGACGCATCGTCCTGACCATCGCCGCCGGTGTCGTCGTGCTGGGAGGCCGGGCGGTGACCGTTCAGCCGACGTGCGTCGCCAGCGCCGCCTCGATGTCCGCCGGGCCGGCTCCCTCGGCGGCCCAGGCCGCGTATCCGTCGGGGCGCACCAGCAGCGTCGTACCGCGGTCGCTCGCCCAGTTCACCACCGCCAGCCGGTCCGCGCGTGCCTCGCCCGCGTCGTACGAACCCGGGGTGACCAGGACGAACCGGCCGCCGCGCAGGGCCTCGTGGAGACGGCCGCCACCGGCCAGGGCGAGGTCGGGGACACGGGCGCCGGTGAGGCGGTGGGCGCCCCTCGGGGCCGGGTACCTGTAGCCGACGCCGGTGATCTGGCCCACGATCCTCTGGCGGACGGGGGCGAGATGGTCGAGGGCGGTGATGAGCGCGGCACGCACGGGCAACTGCCAGCCCTTGGCCATCGCCAGGCGCACGAGCGCGCCGCTGCTGCGCAGGACCGACCTGCCGACGGGGTGGCGTTCGGCCTGGTAGGTGTCGAGCAGGTCGGGGGTGGCGTGGCCGTGCAGGACGGCGGTGAGCTTCCAGCTCAGGTTGGCCGCGTCCTGCAGTCCGGTGTTCAGGCCCTGGCCGCCGGCCGGGGTGTGTACGTGCGCCGCGTCGCCGGCCAGGAAGACCCGGCCGACCCGGTAGCTGGGCGCCTGCCGCTCGTCGCTGTGGAAACGGGACATCCAGCGGGCGTCGTGCATCCCGTAGTCCCGGCCCATGGCCAGCCGGGTGATCTCCTTGACCTCGTCGAGGTCCACCGGCTCGTGGTCGGGGACGTCGCGGCCGCGGTGCCAGCAGATGACGCGGTAGTAGCCGTCGCCGAAGGGCGCGAGGAAGGCGAACGCGTCACCGACCGCGGCGGCCGTGATCAGCGTCTCGGGCTTCTCGGCGAGCAGCACGTCGGCGAGGACGACGGACCGGATGGCCGACCTTCCCGGGAACGGCAGCCCGACCGCCTCCCGCACGGCACTGCGCATACCGTCGGTGCCGACCGCGTACGCGGCGCGCAGGTCCTCGGCGCCCTTGACGTGAACGGTGACCCCCTCGGCGTCCTGGGTCAGTCCGGCCACCTCGGACTCGTAGCGGAAGTCGACGCCCGCCTCGACCGCGCGGCGCTCCAGCACCTTCTCGACCTCGTACTGCGGGAGGACGAGCACGTGCTGGAAACGGGAGGGGAGGGTACCGAGGTCGAGGGTGAGCCCGTCGAAGAGGTTGAGCCGGGTGAGGGGCCGGCCGACGGCCTCCAGGTCGTCGGCGAGGGCGCGGGCGTCGAGCTGCTCCAGGGCGCGGGCGTGCAGGACGAAGGCGCGGGAGAGGTTGCTGGTCTTGTGGGGCCGCTTCTCCAGGAGGGTGACCGGGATGCCGGCGGCGGCGAGGTCACCGGCCAGGAGGAGACCGGTGGGGCCGGAGCCGACGACGATCACGCGGGGGGCCTGGGGGGTGGGGCCGGCGGGGCTGGTCGCGGCGGGGGTCTCCGCGGTTGCGGCGGCCGTGTTTTCAGCGCCCGCGTTTCCGGCGGTGCCAGTGGTGCCAGTCGTGCCGTTCATCAGGGCCTCCTGGGTGCCGACGCTCGTGGCCAACGATTGTGGACCTACGGGTGTTGGCCAACACTTGTTGGTCAACGCTTGTTGGCAAGCGTAGGACGGGTCGACCGCGAGAGTCAACACCTGTTGGCCCACAGCTGTGGGCCAACACTTGTTGGCCCACAAATGTTGGCCTACGCTCGTTGGCATGACCGGCACCCCCAGTGGAAGCACAGAGCCCACGAACGGCTTGGCGGCGCGCCGCTCCGACGCCAGCCGCTCCGCCATCCTGACCGCCGCCCGCGAGCGCTTCGCCACCGACGGCTACGAACGAGCCACCATCCGCGCCATCGCCAAGGACGCGCATATCGACCCCTCCATGGTGATGCGCTACTTCGGCAACAAGGACGGCCTGTTCGCGGCGGCCGTCGCGCTCGACCTGCGGATGCCCGACATGTCCCAGGTGCCGCGCACCGAGGTCGGGCGGGCACTGGTGGCCCACTTCCTGGCTGTCTGGGAGACGAACGAGGAGCTCACCGCGATGCTGCGGGTCGGCGTCACCAACAAGGCGGGGGCCGAGCGCCTGCAGGGCATCTTCCGGGAGCAGGTGGTACCGGTGACCCGGCGGGTGTGCCCCGACCCCGAGCAGGTACAGACGCGGGCGGGGCTGTGCGCGGCGCAGCTGATGGGGCTCGCACTCACCCGTTACGTGCTGCGGCTGCCGCCGGTCGCGGCGCTGGCGCCCGAGGAGATCCTGGCGTGGCTCGGGCCGACCCTGCAGCGGTATCTGACCGCGCCGAGCCCCTGAGCGACGCGCCGAGGGCGCCGGTCAGCTCCCGTACGTCCCGTCACGGCACGTACGGAAGGCGACCGGCGCCCTCGGTGGAGAAGCGGAGGTCAGGCCTTCGCCTTAGCCTTCGTCGAGACCGGCTTGGTGACCCGGATCTTGGACTTGTCCAGCACCATCACCAGGCCCGCGATGACCCCGAACAGCACGAGCGGGGTCAGGACGTAGAGGCCCAGCGTCTCGATGACGCTCAGGCCCTTGCCGGGGTCGTCACCGTCGTCACGCGTGAGCGCGAGGGCAGGGGACGACATGAGCAGCATCATCAGCGTCGTACCGGCAGCCAGGGCGCCGGCGCGCAGGGCGTTCTTCTTGTCCACGTTGCCAAAGTTAGCGGGCCGACTTGAGGGGCGCGCGCCCGGGGTACCTGTACGAGGCCTGCACGCTGCGGTGACCGTCCCGGGGGCCGCCGCCCGCGAACCCCCGCTCCGGCGTGACCGGCCTCGTCCTCAAACGCCGGACGGGCCGGGCGGGCCGGAGACTGATACCGGCCGGTCGTCGTCCTCGGCGTCGTCCTCGGCGTCGGGGCCGGGGCCGGGGCCGGGCGGGTTGTCTGATCGCAGAGCCTCCAGGAGTGCCCGGACCCTCCCTGACGTCATCAGCTCCTCCAGTGTCACCGGTCGGCCCGTCGCGTCCGCGATCGGCAGGCGCCAGTTGGGGTACTGGTCCCAGGTGCCGGGGAGGTTCTGGGGGCGGCGGTCGCCGACGCCGTCGGGGAGCCAGACGCCGATCATGCGGGCCGGGGTGCGGAGCAGGAAGCGGTGGACGGCCCGGATCTCGGCCTCCTCGTCGCCCGCGTCGGACGCGGCGAGCAGGCCCAGGCGCGTCAGCAGCGCCAGCCACTCGGCTGTGTCGGCCGCCGCGTCCGCCCGCTCCTCGCCCACCGGGCGGGTCAACAGGCCCAGCCGGTCGCGGAGTTCGACGTGCTCGCCGGTGAGGCGGGCGGCGGTGGGCGGCAGGTCGTGGGTGGTGGCGGTGGCGAGGCAGTCGGCGCGCCAGCTCTCCGGGGGGAGCGGCAGGCCGTCACCGTCCCAGTCCCGTTCGAACCAGAGCACCGACGTCCCGAGCACCCCGTGTCGCTGAAGCGTCTCGCGCACCCCGGGCTCCACGGTCCCGAGGTCCTCCCCGATCACCACAGCTCCCGCCCGGGTCGCCTCCAGGGCCAGCAAGGCCAGCAGGGCCTCTGCGTCGTAGCGGACGTAGGTGCCCTCCGTGGGCGGCCGGCCCTCCGGCACCCACCACAGCCGGAACAGGCCCATCACATGGTCGATGCGCAGGGCGCCGGCGTAGCGGAAGAGGGCGCGCAGGAGCTGGCGGTAGGGGGCGTGGCCGGAGGCGGCGAGGCGATCGGGGCGCCAGGGCGGCAGGCCCCAGTCCTGGCCGCGGGCGTTGAAGGCGTCGGGCGGGGCGCCGACGGACATCCCGGCGGCGAAGAACGCGCGCTGCGCCCAGGCGTCCGCGCCCTGGGGGTGCACGCCGACGGCGAGGTCGTGCACGATCCCGACCGGCATCCCGGCCTCGCGGGCGGTGTGCTGGGCGGCGGTGAGCTGGGTGTCGGTGAGCCAGGCGAGCCGGGAGTGGAAGGCGACGCGGTCGCTCAGCCCGGCGCGGGCGCGGGCGGTCTCCGGTGAGCGGGGGTCGCGCAGGGCCTCGGGCCACCGGTGCCAGTCGGAGCCGTGCCGCTCGGCGAGCGCGTACCAGGTGGCGTGATCCTCCAGGGCCTCACCCTGTTCGGCGAGGAAGGCGTCGTAGTCGGCCTGCCGTGCGGGGTTGAGCGGTACGGCGGCCAGCGCCTCCAGCGCCTCCCGCTTCAGCTCCCACACCGCGTCCCGGTCGATGTGGGCGCCCCGGTCGAGGACGGCGGCGCGCAGGCGTCCGGCGCGTTCCGCGAGCGCGGGATCCGGGACGTGCTCGGGGACGGACTCCAGCCGCAGATGCACCGGGTCGGGGAAGCGGCGGGAGGAGGGGCGGTACGGGGAGGGGTCGGTCGGGGGGCCGGGCACAGCCGCGTGCAACGGGTTGACCTGGACGAATCCGGCCCCGGCCGTGCGTCCGGCCCAGTCGGCCAGTTCGGCGAGGTCACCGAGGTCGCCCATGCCCCAGGAGCGGCGGGAGAGAAGCGAGTACAGCTGGACGAGGAGTCCGTAGGAGCGGCCGGCGGGGGTGGGCAGCCGGTCGGGGGCGACGATCAGGTGGGCGCGGGTGCTACGGCCGTCGGGCGCGGCGGCGGTCAGCAGATGCACGCCCGTCGGCAGTCCCCGGACGTCGTCCCGGGTCTCCCCGTCCTCCGTGCGCACCTCCAGCCGGGTGCCGGCGGGCAGGTCGAGGGCGAGGTCGCCGGAGCCGGCCCAGTGGACGATCGTGGGCGGCAGCAGTCGTTCGGCGAGTTCCCGCTCCCGGTCGGCGAGGGCGGTGCGGACGGCCTCGGGGCCGCTCGCGTCGACGCCCAGGGCGGCCAGTGCGGCGGTCACGGCGCCGGCGGAGGCCGCGACCGTACGGTCCGGGGACGGGCTGTAGGAGGTGGCGACGCCGTGCAGCTCCGCCAGCCGGGACAGCTCCCCGTCGAGAGGAGCGTCGAGGGCTTCGCTCATCTACAACCCCGGCTCGCTGGTGAGCGGGGCCGCGTCGGCGAGCGGCGGTTCGCTGGTGAGGGGCTCGGCGTCGGGCAGGGGCGGTTCACTGGTCAGCGGCGCCTCCGCGTGGACGGTCTCGGCGCTGAACACCCACAGACGGGGCTCCTCCTCGGTCTCGACCGGGGGTTTGAACTGGGCCGGGATCGGATGATGAACCGTTGCGGCCACGGTGGCCTCCTTGTCACTACGTCGGGTACGGCGTCGTATACCGGGTTACGGCAGCCCTACCCCATCGGGGCGAGGGCACTCCCCACGGCCGTCCCCCCGTCGTGCGAACCGACCGGGTCCAGGTGATCGATAAAGACGGTGTGAGACTCTTCCGCCCCATGGGGGGCCACCGGGAGAACGACGAGACGGCCGGCGGGGACGCGGCGCTGCTGCGGGCCGTAGCGGCCGGCGACGGCTCGGCGCTGTCGGTCCTGTACGACCGGCACGCGGGCTGGCTGCACGCGCGGCTGACCCGGCGCTGCGCCGACCCGGAGGTGGTGCGGGAGGTGCTCCAGGACACGTTCGTCACGGTGTGGCGGTCGGCGGCCGGGCATCGCGGGCAGGAGGCCGGCGGCTGGCTGTGGACGATCGCGGCCCGCCGGCTGGTGGACGCCCGGCGGGTGCAGGAACGGGCCGCGCGGGTGCAGCCCCTGCCCGCTCCCGTCGTCGCGCCCTCCGCGGAGGACCGGGTGCTCGCGGGGCTGGAGTACGGCGATGTGGGCACCGCCCTGGACCGGCTCTCCCCCGAACTCCGCGAGGTGCTGCGGGCGACGGTCGTGGACGGCCTGAGCACCCGGGAGACCGCGCGGCTGCTCGGCATACCGGAGGGCACGGTCAAGTCCCGCGCGCTCCGGGCACGGGCCGAACTCCGTGCCGCCCTGGCCCAGTTGAGCCCTTCGCCGATGGGAGGCCCGGCATGACGACCTGGCACGCCTCGACCCAGCTGGCGGCCCGCTATGCCGACGGCTCGCTGCCGGAGGCGGACGCGTGGTCGCTGGAGAAGCACATGGAGCACTGCACCGGCTGCGCGGCCCGGGTGTCGGCGGCGGTGCGGAACACGGCGGCGGGAGCGGTGCTGGCGGAAGTCCGGGACTCGGTGCTGGCGCAGGCCACGACCCGCCCCCAAGGGGCACAGGCCTCTGACGTGTACGGCCCTGACATGTACGGCTCTGAAGTATGCGGCTCCGCCGCGTGGGCGCGACCGGCCCCCACCGGCCGGCAGCGAACCCTCCGCCTGCGGCCCGCCCTCTGGTCCCTGGGGCCGGCCCTACGAGGCAGCTGGCTCCTCGCCCTCCTCGCGGTCGGCCTCGGTGCCGTACTGCTGAACCGCGCCGCCGGCTACGAAGCCGCCCGCACCCTCCTGCTCACCATCGCCCCGGTCGTGCCCGTGGCAGGCGTGGCCCTCTCCTACGGCCCGCACGCCGACCCCCTGCACGAGATCACCGCGGCCACCCCCTCGGGCGGTCTGCGTCTGGCGCTCGTCCGTACGGCCGGCGTCCTCACCGTGAGCCTGCCGCTGCTGACCCTCGTCGGCGCCGCGCTGCCCGCCTCGGGCGCGCCCGGCTCCGCCGCCTGGCTGCTGCCCGGGCTGGCGCTGACGCTCGGCTCACTGGCGTTCGCGTCGTTCGTCGGCTGCCGCACCGCGACCGCGGTGACCGGGGGCGGCTGGCTGGCCGTCGTCCTCGTCCCTGCGGTCGCCGCGCACGGCGGCCCGTTCACGGCACGGCTGGCCGGACAGCTGTCGGCCCGCTTCGACGGCACCCAGGCCGGCTGGGCCGCGGCCGCCGTGGTGTGCGCCGTGCTGCTGGTGGCCCGCCGTGGCGCCTACCACCACTTGGAGAGCCGTTGAGCATACGAGTGACCGGCCTGCGCGTCCGGCACCGCAGGACCGTCGCCCTTGACTCCGTCGACCTCGCCCTCGGCACGGGGGTGCACGGGCTGCTGGGCCCGAACGGCGCCGGCAAGACCTCGCTGATCAGGGTGCTGGCCACGGTCGCCAGGCCGTCCGCGGGCCGGGTGGAGCTGCTCGGCCGGGACACCGCCGGGCATCGCGCCCTCGGCGAGGTCCGCGCCCGGCTGGGCTATCTGCCGCAGGAGTTCGGCTACTACCCGGGGTTCACCGTGCGCGAGTTCGTGGCGTATGTGGCCTGGCTGAAGGAGATGCCGGCCGCCGGCGTCCCGGCCGCCGTGGAGCGGGCGGTGGCCCGGGTCGGGCTCGCCGACCGGGCCGACGCGAAGATCCGGACGCTGTCGGGGGGCATGGTCCGCCGGGTCGGCATCGCCCAGGCCGTCGTCAACGAGCCGCGGGTCCTGCTGCTGGACGAGCCGACCGCGGGGCTGGATCCCGAACAGCGGGTGGAGTTCCGGGAGTTGCTGCGCGAGCTGGGCGCCTCGGCGACCGTGGTCGTCTGCACCCACCTGGTGGAGGACGTGGCGGCGGCCTGCACGGAGGTCACCCTCCTGGACGCGGGCCGGGTCGCCTACCGGGGCACCCCCGATGCGCTGGCCGCCCTCGGCGCGGCGTCCGACGGCCCCGGCGACCATCCGATCGAGCGCGGCTACACGGCGGCCCTGCGCGCCCACCGCACCCACGGCACCCAGGAGGCGTCGCGATGAGCGTCATGGCAGGGGCGAGAACCCCGCTGCTCACGGAGGCGCGCCGGGGCTTCGCCCCCTGGGCCGGGCTCACCGTGCTGCTGACCCTGGGCGTGGTGCTCGCCGCGTCGGCCGACGGATGGCAGGGCGGCTGGGCGGAGACGGCCGAGCGGCTGCACAACACCATGCTGATCACCGTTCCGGCGGCCGCGGCGGCGGGCTGCTGGCAGGGCGGGCGGGAGCGGCGGCGCCGTACGGAGGAGCTGTGGGGGACGGTCGTACGGCCGCCGCTGGCCCGGTTCCTGGTGTCGGCGCTGCCGATGGCGCTCTGGGTGGCCGCCGGGTACGCGGGCGCGGCGGGGCTGGCGCTGCTCGCGACCTGGCCGTACGCCCTGGGGCACGGCCCGCGGCCGGCCCTGGTGCCCACCGACGCGTTCGTGTCGGGGGCCGCGGTGCTGGCCGGCCAGGTGGTCGGGCGGGCCGTGCCCTCGCGGCTCGCGGCTCCGCTGCTGGCCGTGGCCGGGTATGTGGGGCTGGGCGTGCCGGCGGTGGCGCTCTCGGGGTCCGGGCGGTACCTCGACCCGGCGCTCGCGGTCATGGAGACCTCGGTGCCGGTGTGGTGGCAGCCGCTGGCGATGGCGGTCTGGGCGGGCGGCCTGACGGGGGCGGCCGTGCTGGCCTACGCGGCCCGGCGCCGATGGACGGCCCTGCTGCCGCTGGCCGCCGCGACGGCCGCGGCCGCGCTGCTCGCACAGACCGGGGACGGGCTGTGGCGCACCGACCCGCTCGTCCACCGGCAGGTGTGCGACACGTCCGTCACCCCGGCGGTGTGTGCGAACGCCCGGTACGCGGGTGCGCTCCCGCAGCTCACCGAGGCGCTGTCGGGCGTCACCGGCAAGCTGAGGGGCGTACGGAATCTGCCGGTGCGCTGGGCGGACCGCTACGGCGGGCCGCGCGCGGGCGAGGCACAGCTGCCTTCGCTGACGCCGCTCGGCTGGTCGTTCGTGCGGGGACGGCTGACCGATCCGGACGACTTCGCGCGGGAGGCCGTGGGGACGCTGGTGCTGCGCGGTGACTGTCCAGAGGCGTCGCCGGACAAGCGGATCCTCAGGGCCGACGACGCCGTCGAGAACTACCTCGCGCCCCTCCCCTCCCGGCGGCACTTCGACGACCTGGCCCCCCGCGCCGAGGCGGCCGCGCGCCGGGCGGCCCGGAACCGTCTCGCGGCGATGGGTGCGCGGGAGCGCCGGGCCTGGCTGTCGGCGTACTTCGCGGGCCGGGCCGGCTGCGACCCGAGCGGGGTGCCGGCCCTGTGACGACCGCCGGTCCCCTGCTCTACGTCCGCTCACGCACGCTCCCGGCCACCCTGGCCGCGCTCGCCGGGACGACCGTCTTCGCCGTCTGGGCGGCGGCCCGCCTGGACAGCTGTCTGGACCCCGACCGCCGGGTCCCGGTCGTCGCGCTGGCCCCGCTGCTGGCGGCCGCGGTGATCGGGGTGAGCCTGTACTCGCCCTCCGACGAGCTGGACCGTACGGCCGTACGACCGTGGTGGCCGCGCCGGCTGGCGCAGCTGGCCGGGCTCACCGCGCTCGCGGCCGTGCTGCTGCCGCTGGCGGTGCTGGGGCATCCGGAGACCTTCGGGCCGCCGGCCGTGATCCGCAACACGCTGGGCTGTACCGGGGTGACGGCCGCGGCGGCGGTGCTGCTCGGCGCCCGGCTGAGCTGGTTGCCGCCCTTCGGTTACGTCAGTGCCGTGTACCTGGGCTCGGTGGGGGCGCGCGGAAGCGCGGCGACGGTGTGGGCGTGGCCCGTGCAACCGGGTGCGCAGCCGGGCGCGTGGGCGGCGGCGCTGGGCGCGTTCGCGGTGGGCGGCGCGCTGTACGTCGTACGCGGCGCGCGTGCGCAAGGGCCCCGTGGCTGATCCGGGCAGCCACGGGGTATGCGAAAGCCCGGGTCGTCAGGCGGATATGCCGTCGATCCGGGCCAGGGCGTCGTCCGCGCCGTACGGCTGCAAGTACGGCAGCCAGCGCGGGTCCCTATGGCCGGTCCCGATGATGCGCCAGGCCAGACCGGTGGGCGGGGCTGGTTTGTGCCGCAGCCGCCAGCCGATCTCGAAGAGATGGCGGTCGGCCTTGACGTGGTTGCAGCGGCGGCACGACGCCACCACGTTGTCCCAGACGTGCTGACCCCCGCGACTGCGCGGGATGACGTGGTCGACGCTGGTTGCGACGCCACCGCAGTACATGCACCGGCCCCCGTCACGCGCGAAGAGCGCCCTCCGAGTGAGAGGAACGGGCCCCCGGTAGGGAACCCGTACGAATCGCTTGAGCCGGACCACGCTGGGTGCGGGGACTGTGACGGTTGCGCTGTGCATATAGGCGCCGGATTCCTCCAAGGCGACAGCCTTGTTCTCCAGGACGAGGATGAGCGCGCGGCGGAGCGGTACGACGCCGAGCGGCTCGTACGACGCGTTCAGGACCAGGACATGCGGCACTGGGGCCTCCTTGGGCGTCGGCGGCGCGTGGCTCGCGCCGGGACGATCTGTGGCCAGTCTCCCCTCTTGCCTGGTGGACGCGCCACCATGTCCGCGTAACGGGCTGGGAGTGTTTTGGACCACACCGCATTCATCCCCCGGATACCCCCGTGTCCAAGCGGGCCTGTTCAATCGGGAGTGAGCACGGTCTCTCCTTCTCGTATCGGCCGGGCACACACACATTGCCCCGTTAGTGTGGTGATCCTGCCCGTCCGGTGACCTTCCCGTGACCTTGAACGCCGTGTCGGAGGGCAGTACCGCACCGCCTGGAGGTACCCGCCGTGTCCTTGCCCGCCGTCCTGCCGGCCGCCGGTTCGTCACCGTCGCCAACCCCCTCGGACTCGTCGACCCCGGCGGTGCCCACGCTCCAGGACGCCCAGCAGAGCGCGACGAACGCGGCGAGCTGGGTGGAGCAGAACTGGTCGACGTGGCTGGCGACAGGTCTGAAGGTGCTGCTGATCCTGGTGATCGCGGTCGTCCTCAGAACGGTCGTGCTGCGGGCGCTAACGAAGCTCATCGACCGTATGAACCGGACGGCCGAGTCGGCGGAGGGCACGACCCTCGGCGGGCTGCTGGTCAACGCCGAGCGGCGGCGGCAGCGCTCGCACGCGATCGGGTCCGTGCTGCGGTCGATGGCGAGCTTCGTGATCCTGGGCACGGCCGCGCTGACGGTGCTGTCCGCCTTCCAGATCAACCTCGCGCCGCTGCTGGCCTCGGCCGGTGTCGCCGGTGTGGCGATCGGCTTCGGCGCCCGCAACCTGGTCACGGACTTCCTGTCCGGCGTGTTCATGATCCTGGAGGACCAGTACGGCGTCGGTGACACGATCGACGCGGGGGTCGCCTCCGGCGAGGTGATCGAGGTCGGCCTGCGGGTGACCAAGCTGCGCGGCGACAACGGCGAGATCTGGTACGTGCGCAACGGCGAGGTCAAGCGAATCGGCAACCTCTCGCAGGGCTGGGCCACCGCCGGTGTCGATGTCACCGTCCGGCCCAGCGAGGACCTGGACCGGGTCCGGGCCACCCTCGACGAGGTCACCGAGAAGATGGCCAAGGAGGGGCCCTGGAACGAGCTGCTGTGGGGCCCGATCCAGATCCTCGGCCTGGACTCCGTCCTCATCGACTCGATGGTGGTCCGCCTCTCCGCCAAGACCATGCCGGGCAAGGCGCTGACCGTGGAGCGCGAGCTGCGCTGGCGGATCAAGCGGGCCTTCGATGACGCGAACATCCGGATCGTCGGCGGTGTCCCGACCGCGCTCTCGGAGGACGGCCTCACGGACCCGACCGCGACCGTGGCCGCGCCGTCGGTGTTCTCCAACACGGACTCCCCGCAGGTGGCAGCGGCCACCCCGATCACTCCGCAGCGGCCGACGGCGGCAGGAAAGTAGCGGAACGGGTCAGCACACACGTTCGAGTGAACGGTGGGGCATTCCGACGCCGTGCGGCGTCAGGGGTGCCCCATTGTTCCGTCGGGGCACCCAGCACGGGCTTGGCCTGGCATCAGCGCAACGAGGAGAACCAGGGATGAGCGCCGAGCCGATCATGGAGACCGACATGACGAAGCAGGACCCCTTGACCGGTTGATCGCGATCGAGGAGGCGTCGGCAGCGCCGATTCGAACCGAGTACGTCAAGGGGACGGTCATCGCGCCGCCGCAACCGAACAACCAGCACAACGCCGGCTCCTTCAAGCTCGCTGTCCAAGCCGACCCGCGCGGACTGGGACGCCGCCGCGTACACGGGCCACAGGGGGCAGAAGGCCGTCCTGCAGTTCCGCGCCGAGGGCAGCAAGGCGTACACGAACGTGAAGGGGATCACCTCCGGCACGAACGGCGCCCTGTCCACCACGGTGAAGGCGTCGAAGAGCGGCTACTACCGCTATGTCTTCGCCGGTACGGCGACCACCGCCGCCGCGACGGCCACGGGTGACTACACCAAGGTGAAGTAGCCCCTTCGGCCGCCTCACCCCAGGGCCCGCCCGGCCTTCCGGGCGGGCCCTTCGCTGTCCGGGCCCAGGTAACGAGTGCATTGCCGCGTCGGCGGGCTATTGACGCTCTCCTTCCGGCGGCCTACGTTTTCCAGCCAACAGGAAACTTTCCTAACAGTGATCAACGGGTGAGCGATCCGGATGAGTCGCCCGGGTGGACCGATCGCCCAGGTCACTGGGAAACTGAGCGGCTGGAAGGGCAGGTGTCGAACCGCATGGCAGGAACCGCCGGTACGCCGGGCACCCCGCGCGTGCTGCGCGCCATGAACGACCGCGCCGCACTTGACCTGCTGCTGGAGCACGGCCCGCTGTCGCGTACCCGGATCGGCAAGCTCACCGGCCTCTCCAAGCCGACCGCCTCCCAGCTGCTGGCGCGCCTGGAGGCGGCCGGGCTGGTCCTCGCGACCGGGACGAGCGAGGGCCGGCCGGGCCCCAACGCCCAGCTGTACTCGGTCAATCCGGCCGCCGCCCACGCCGCCGGGCTCGACGTCAACCCGGCCCGGATCCGGGCCGCCGTCGCCGACGTCACCGGCCGTACCGTCGGCGAGTACGAACTCCCCACCCCGGGACGGCGGTCGGCCCAGTCCGTGGTACGGCAGGTCACCGACGCCCTCGACGGTGCCGTGAAGGCGGCCGGGCTGGCCCGGGACGACATCCACCGGCTGGTCATCGGCACACCCGGCGCCTTCGACCCCAACACCGGCCGGCTGCGCTACGCCTCGCACCTGCCCGGCTGGCATTCCCCCGCGCTGCTCGACGACCTCGCCGCCGCGCTGCCGATGCCCGTCGAGTACGAGAACGACGTCAACCTCGTCGCGATCGCCGAACAGCGGCTCGGCGCGGCCCGCGGCCACGGCGACTTCGTGCTGCTGTGGAACGAGGAGGGCCTCGGCGCCGCCCTGGTCCTCGGCGGCCGGCTGCACCGCGGCTGGACCGGCGGTGCCGGCGAGGTCGGCTTCCTACCGGTGCCGGGCACCCCGCTGGTCCGCCAGGTCACCAAGGCCAACAGCGGCGGTTACCAGGAACTCGCCGGTTCCCAGTCCCTGCCCAGGCTCGCCGGCGAGCTCGGCATCGAGGACCTGCCGGCCGGGTCGCACGCCGAGGCCGCCGCCGCGCTCGTCGCCCGCGCCGCCGATCACGGCAGCGGGCCGCACCACGAACTCCTGCAGACCTTCGCGACCCGGCTCGCCACCGGTCTCGCCGCCCTCGTCTCCGTTCTCGACCCCGAACTCGTCGTCCTCAGCGGCACCGTCCTGACCTCCGGCGGTGAGGTGCTGCGCGCCCTGGTCCAGGCCGAGCTGGAGGAGCTGGCGGCCGCCCGGCCGCGGCTCGTCGTCGGCGACGTCCAGGAACACCCCGTGCTCCGCGGCGCACTGGAGAGCGCGCTCGCGGCCACCCGCGACGAGGTCTTCGACACCTCGCGCTGACCCGCACCAGACCCCGCACCGGCCCCCTTCAGCCCCCGCACCGGCCCCTTCCCTCACCGCCCGCCCCTGGGAGACCTTGCCATGCCCATACCCTTCGCTGCCCGAAAGACGGCTTTTGCCCTGACCGCCCTCACCAGTTCGCTCGCTCTTCTCACTGCCTGTACCGGCCAGTCCTCCTCCGGCGCCACCGACGACGCCTCCGCGAACACCACCATCAACTTCTGGCACGCCTGGAGCGCGCCGAGCGAGGTCAAGGCCGTCACGGCGCTGATCGCCGGCTTCGAGAAGGCGCACCCCAACATCCACGTCAACGTCGTCGGCAACATGACCGATGACAAGATCAACCAGGCGCTGCGCGCGGGCGGTGACAAGGCCCCGGACGTCATCTCGTCCTTCACCACCAACAGCGTGGGCAAGTTCTGCGACTCCGGCGCGCTGGTCGACCTCAACCCCTTCTTCAAGAAGTCGGGCATCGACCCGCAGACGACGTTCCCGAAGGCGATGAACGAGTACACCCAGTTCGACGGCGACCGCTGCTCGGTACCGCTGCTCGGGGACGCGTACGGGCTCTACTACAACAAGTCGGCGTTCAAGAAGGCCGGTATCGCCGGCCCGCCGAAGACCTGGTCGGAATTCCGGGAGGACGCGAAGAAGTTGACGATCGCTCAGGGCGACAGCTTCAAGCAGCTCGGCTTCATGCCGAACTACCACGGCTGGGAGAGCACGACCGAGCACTACCTCGGGCAGTTCTCGCCGACGTACTTCGACAGCCAGGGCAAGTCGAACGTCGCCAAGGACCCGGCTTTCGCCGCTGCCTTCACGGTCCAGAAGGATCTCGTCGGCGAACTCGGCGGCTACCAGAAGCTGGAGAAGTTCCGCGCCACGCTGGGCGACGAGTGGGGCCCCAAGCATCCCTTCCAGACCGGCCAGGTCGCCATGCAGCTCGACGGTGAGTGGCGGCTCGGCATGGCCCTGGACGCCAAGCCGAACTTCGACATAGGCGTCGCCCCGATGCCGGTCCCCGACGACCAGGCCGCCCAGTACGGCAAGGGCTACATCACCGGCACCATCGCCGGTGTCGCCGCCACCAGCAAGAAGCAGAACGCGGCCTGGGAGTTCGTGAAGTACATCAGCACCGACACGGACGCGGTGGTGAACTTCTCCAACGCCATCCACAACGTGCCGTCCACGCTGGCCGCCCTGAAGTCGCCGAAACTGAAGTACGACCCGCGGTTCAAGACGTTTCTGGACATCGCCGCGAACCCGGATTCCACGACGGCGCCCGCTTCCGTCAACGGCGGTGTGTATCTGACGACCGTCCAGCAGCTCGGCTATGACTACGAGAGCGGCAAGGTCACCGACCTGAAGGCGGCCCTGAAGCAGGCGGCCGTGCAGATCGACACGGACATCGCGCAGGCGAAGTAGCGATGAGCACGATCACATTGGCGTCGAAGCGCCGTAGGTCGGCGCTTCGGACGGTCGCCTTCATGTCGCCCTGGCTGATCGGTTTCGCGGTCTTCTTCGCGTATCCGCTGATCTCGACGGTCTATTTCTCGTTCATGCACTACGACGGTTTCAAACCGGCGACGTGGAGCGGTACGAAGAACTGGACGTACGTCTTCGAGCACTATCCCTTCTTCTGGCCCGCGATGCGCAACACGCTGTGGCTGGTGGTCGTGATGGTCTCGCTCCGGGTCGTCTTCGGCCTCGGCATCGGCATGCTCATCACGAAGATCAAGACGGGTACGGGTGTCTTCCGCACCCTCTTCTATCTGCCCTACCTGGCCCCGCCGGTCGCGGCCACCATGGCCTTCGCCTTTCTCCTCAACCCCGGTACGGGACCCCTCGACTCGATCCTGGAGAAGGTCGGCATCCCGGCCCCGGGCTGGTTCAACGACCCCACCTGGTCCAAGCCGGCCCTGACCCTGCTGGCGCTGTGGGGTGTCGGCGACCTGATGGTCATCTTCATGGCCGCGCTGCTCGACGTACCGGCGGAGCAGTACGAGGCGGCGGAGCTGGACGGCGCGTCCGCATGGCAGCGCTTCCGCTATGTGACGCTGCCGAACATCTCGCCGATCGTGATGTTCGCCGTCGTCACGGGTGTCATCCAGACGATGCAGTACTACACGCAGCCACTCATCGCCGGGAAGGTCGCCTCGGGCGTCATTCAGGGCGCGGGCACCCAGTTCGAGCCCGGCTACCCGGAGAAGTCGACGCTCACCCTCCCCCAGCTCGTCTACAACCTCGGTTTCCAGCGCTTCGACTACGGCTCCGCGTGTGTCGTCGCCCTTGTCCTCTTCGCCCTGTCCATGGTGTTCACCGCGTTTCTGATGCGGCGCCGGGGCGGTCTCATCCAGGCAGGTGACTGAACATGGCCCAGGTACTGGACCGGCCGGTGGACGTGACCCCGCAGCCGATGACGCCGGCCGAACGCACGGCCCGCCGCAAGGCGTTGCTGAACTGGGTGGCGGTCCACTCCCTCGGCGTCGCCGCCGCCCTCTTCTTCACCCTGCCCTTCGTGTTCGTCTTCCTGACCTCGCTGATGAGCGACAGCCAGGCGCTCAGCCGGGACCTGATCCCGCACACCTGGGAGTGGGGCAACTACCGGAAGGTCTTCGACACCCCCGGTTTCCTGACCTGGTGGCGGAACACGCTGTTCTACGCCGGTCTGGGCACCGTCCTGACCGTCGTCTCCTCGCTGCCGGTGGCGTACGCGCTCGCCAAGTTCCGCTTCCGGGGCCGCAATCTCTCGCTCATGCTGGTGATCTCGATGATGATGCTGCCACCGCAGGTGATCATCATCCCGATGTACCTCTTCTGGGCGAAGCAACTCGGCCTCTCCGGCACCCTGTGGCCGCTGATCGTCCCGATGGCGTTCGGCGACGCGTTCTCCATCTTCCTGCTGCGCCAGTTCCTGATGACGATCCCGAACGAGTACCTGGACGCGGCGAAGGTGGACGGCTGCGGAGATCTGCGGACCCTGCTGCGGGTGGTGATCCCCATGGCGAAGCCGGGCATCGCCGCGGTCGCCCTCTTCCAGTTCTTCTACGCCTGGAACGACTACTTCGGCCCCCAGATCTACGCCTCGGAGAACCCGGGCGCCTGGACCCTGTCCTACGGCCTGGAGTCGTTCAAGGGCATGCACCACACCGACTGGAACCTCACCATGGCCGCGACCGTACTGGTCATGGCCCCCGTGATCCTCGTGTTCTTCTTCGCCCAGAAGGCGTTCGTCGAGGGCGTCACGCTCACCGGAGTGAAGGGTTAACCCTGGTATGAAACTCACCGTGGTCGGCGGCGGCTCGACCTACACCCCCGAACTCATCGACGGCTTCGCACGGCTCAGGGACACCCTGCCCATCGAGGAACTGGTCCTGGTGGACCCGGCCGCCGAGCGCCTGGAACTGGTGGGCGGACTGGCCCGGCGTATCTTCGCCAGACAGGGCCACGACGGCCGTATCGTCAGCACCTCCGACCTGGACGCGGGCGTCGAGGGCGCCGACGCGGTGCTGCTCCAGCTGCGCGTCGGCGGCCAGGCGGCCCGGCAGCGGGACGAGACCTGGCCCCTGGAGTGCGGCTGCATCGGCCAGGAGACGACCGGCGCCGGGGGGCTCGCCAAGGCCCTGCGGACCGTCCCCGTCGTCCTGGACATCGCCGAACGCGTCCGCCGGGCCAACCCGAACGCCTGGATCATCGACTTCACCAACCCGGTGGGGATCGTGACCCGCGCCCTGCTCCAGGCCGGGCACCGGGCGGTCGGACTGTGCAACGTGGCGATCGGCTTCCAGCGGAAGTTCGCGAAACTGCTCGGTGTCACGCCGTCCGAGATCCACCTGGACCACCTCGGCCTCAACCACCTCACCTGGGAGACGGCGGTACGCCTCGGCGGCCCCGAGGGCGCGAACGTCCTGCCCAAGCTGCTCGCCGACCACGGCGACACCATCGCCGACGACCTCCGCCTGCCCCGCCCGCTCGTGGACCGCCTCGGCGTGATCCCCTCCTACTACCTGCGCTACTTCTACGCCCACGACGAGGTGGTACGGGAGCTGCGCACCAAGCCGTCCCGTGCGTCCGAAGTGGCAGCCATGGAAAAGCAGTTGCTGGAGATGTACGGCGATCCGGCGCTGGACGAGAAGCCGGAGCTGCTGGCCAAGCGGGGCGGCGCGTACTACTCGGAGGCGGCGGTGGACCTGGCGGCGGCGCTGCTGGGCGGAGCCGGCAACCCCTACCAGGTGGTGAACACGTACAACGGCGGCACGCTCCCCTTCCTCCCCGACGACGCGGTGATCGAGGTGCAGGCGGCGGTGGGCGCGGGCGGGCCCGTACCGCTGTCCGTCCCGGACGTCGACCCGCTCTTCGCCGGCCTGGTCGCGAACGTGACGGCGTACGAGGAACTGGCCCTGGAGGCGGCGCTGCGCGGCGGCCGCGACCGTGTCTTCAAGGCCCTCCTCTCCCATCCCCTCATCGGCCAGTACGAGTACGCCGAAGCCCTGACCGACCGACTGATCGCGCACAACCGGGAGCACCTCGCGTGGGCCTGACCGCAAGTGTCCTCGCCATCGACGCGGGCAACAGCAAGATCGACGTCGCGGTGGTGGCGGCCGACGGCGACGTCCTCGCCACGGCCCGCGGCGGCGGCTTCCGGCCGCCGGTGGTGGGCGTGGAGCAGGCCGTGGACGAGGTGGCGGCGGCGGTCGCGGAGGCGTACCGCGCCGCCGGGGTCACCTCCGTCGCCCATGTCTCGGCCTGCCTCGCCAACGCCGATCTGCCGGTGGAGGAGAAGCAGTTGGCCGCCGCGCTGGCCGCTCGCGACTGGGGCGGTTCGGTGACCGTCCGCAACGACACCTTCGCGATCCTGCGGGCCGGCGTGGCCGAGCCCCGGGGCGTCGCCGTGGTGTGCGGGGCGGGCATCAACTGCGTCGGCATGCGCCCCGACGGCCGCACCGCCCGCTTCCCCGCGATAGGGCGTATCTCCGGTGACTGGGGCGGCGGTTGGGGACTGGCCGAGGAGGCCCTCTGGCACGCGGCGCGGGCGGAGGACGGCCGTGGCGAGCCGACGGCCCTGGTCCGCACCCTCCCGGCCCACTTCGGCCTGCCGTCCATGTACGCGCTGATCGAGGCGCTGCACCTGGAGCACGTCGCGTACGGCCGCCGGCACGAACTCGCACCGGTGCTGTTCGCGACGGCGGCCGACGGTGACCCCATCGCCCGGTCGGTGGTGGACCGGCTGGCGCAGGAGGTGGTGACCATGGCGACGGTGGCGCTGACGCGACTGGAACTGCTGGACGAGGAGACGCCGGTGCTGCTGGGGGGCGGGGTGCTGACGGGCGGTCACCCGCAGCTGGACGACGGCGTACGGGAGCTGCTGGCGGCGCGTGCGCCGAAGGCGGTACCGAGGGTGGTGACGGCGCGACCGGTGCTGGGGGCGGCGCTGCTGGGGCTGGACGCGGTGGGCGCGGGAGCGGATGCGCAGGGGAGGGTGCGGACGTATTTCGAAGGGTGACGGTGGGTGGGGCTGGGGCCGGGGGGTGTCGCTGGGGCACAACTGCCCGCAGCTATGTATCCGACGCGACCGCAGCGCCCGGTAAGGGGCGTGGGGCTGTATCGATGTGCGGCTCCGCCGCGTGGGCGCGACCAGCCCCCACCGGCCCGCAGCCCGCGACGACGCAGCCCCAGCCCTCCGCGCCTCGGACTTCGCCACGCCGGCGGATGCCACCACACCACCCCTACGGAACCGAACCGATTCCCCCGGCGTATTCATGGGCAGGGGTTCCGCTGCGATCGGATCAGGATCCAGGGAAGGCCGGTGCCGAATATCAGTCCGGGCGGCGATACTGGGCGGCGACCGGATGACCGTGGGGGAGGTCAAGTGACACACCCGCCGACGAAGAGCGCGGCACCACCAGGCGCAGGCCCCGCCCTGCCCACCAGGCCCACCGTGCCCGCCCAGTACCGGCCGCCCTCCCCCACCGCAGGGCGCCGCACCGCATTCGCCGAAGCCGCCGAGCAGTTGCGGACCGCGGCGACGACAGAGCCCGGCCGGCTGCGCGTCATCGGCGCCGTACTGGCCGTCCTGATCGTCGCCTTCGGTGCCGTCACCGCCTGGCAGATGACCGACCGCGCGGCCGCCGCCGACGACGTGCTGCACCGCAGCCAGCCGCTCAGCTCGGGCTCGGCCGACATCTACCGTTCGCTCGCGGACGCCAACACCGCAGCCTCCAGCGGCTTCCTGGCGGGCGGTCAGGAGACGTCCGCCTCCCGCCGGCGATACGAGACGGACATACAGACCGCCGCAGCCAAGCTCGTCACCGCCGCAGCCAACTCCGAGCCCGGCTCCCCCTCCGAGGCGGCCGTGGTGAAGCTGAACAAGCTGCTCCCCGAGTACAAGGGGCTCGTGGAGCGGGCCCGGGTCTACAACCGGCAGGGCTACCCGGTAGGCGGCGCCTATCTGCGCTACGCGAACGAGAAGATGCAGAAGGAGATGCTCCCGGCGGCGGAGGATCTCTACACGAAGGAGAACGCGCGGCTGTCGTCCGACTACGCGGACGCGACCCCGTACCCGTGGGCTGCCATCGTCCTCGGGCTGCTCGCCCTCGCCGCGCTCGGCTGGGCCCAGCTGCGCCACTACCGCCGTACGAACCGCGTGCTCAACCACGGCCTGGTCGCGGCCTCCGCGGCCACCGTCATCACGCTGCTGTGGCTGGTCGTCGGCCACACCTTCGCCCGCGCCGGCCTGGACGGCTCATACGACCACGGCGTCCGCTCGCTGAACGTGCTGCACGACGCCCGGATCGCCTCCCTGAAGGCGCGGGGGAACGAGAACCTCAGCCTGGTCGCGCGGGGCGCGGAGACGGTCACGGTCGACGGCGGGACCTACGACGCGTACTACTACGACTTCGACCGGGACATGGCCGCCCTCGGCAAGGGCCTCACCCAGGCCGCGGCGCTCGCGGACGACTCGGCGGGCAGCAAACCCGTGCAGGCGGCCGAGGGCAACATGAAGGTGTGGAAGGAGCGGCACGCCGACGCCCGCACCGAGGACGAGAACGGCGACTACCAGGCGGCGCTGGACAAGGTGATCGGCGCCAAGGGCGCGACCGCCGAGTGCTTCGACAGCGTCGACACGAACCTGAAGAACGCTCTGGCCCACGAGGAGACCGAGTTCCAGCAGCGGGCCACCGACGGGCGGGACGCGATGTCCGGGCTGCCGATCGGTGCCGCCATGCTGGGTGTGGCGGCGGCGTCGGGCGCGCTGTTCGGTGTCGGGCGCAGGCTTTCGGAGTACCGGTGAGAGGAGGCGTGGCGATGTTCGTGCAGAGGATGAGGGCCTCCCTGCGCGGCTGGGGCGGAGTGGGCGCGATGGCGGTCGGCTGCGCTCTGGCGCTGGCGTTCGCCCTGCTGCTGCCGCTCACCCAGTCCGCCGGGCAGAGCGACACGGACGAGGGGCTCGGCGGTCCTGGACTGGCCACCGGCAGCCCGGCGAAGGCCGATGAATGTGTCGACTCCCAGGCGCAGAACGAGACTTGGCCGCCGTCGGGCGCGGACGGTACGACGATCGACGCCATCAAGTCCCGTACGGGCGCCAAGCGGAAGCTGATCGTCGGCGTCGACCAGAACAGCTACCGCTGGGGCTACCGCAATCCGAACAACTCGGGTGCGGAGCTGGAGGGTTTCGACATCGACCTGGTGCACCGGATAGCCCAGGACATCCTCGGCGACCCGAACGCCGTGCAGTTCAAGGCGATTCCGACCAGCCAGCGGATACCGGCGATCCAGGACGGCCGCGTCGACATGGTGGTGCGCACGATGACCATCAACTGCGACCGGCTGAAGGACGTGGCGTTCTCCGCGCCGTACTTCAAGACCGGCCAGCAGGTCCTCGCGCCCAAGTCGTCGGCGATCACCGGCTACAACGGCACGCTGGCGCACAGGAGGATCTGCACGGCGGCCGGTTCGACGGCGTACGCCAAGCTGGACGCCGACAAGAAGTCCGGGAAGCCGGCCGCCTCGGCGGACATCTCCACCACCGTGCCGAACCAACTCGACTGTCTGGTGCGGTTGCAGCTCGGTGAGGCCGACGCGGTGGTCACCGACGGCGCGCTGGCCGCCAGCCAGGCCGCGCAGGACCCGACGGTCGAACTCAAGGGCGCCGCCTTCACGACCGAGTACTACGGCGTGGCGATGAAACGGGATGCGACCGATCTGGTACGCCGGGTCAATCGGATTCTGGTGGACTACCGGGCCGACGGCTGGCAGGCGTCGTACGACAAGTGGCTGTCGGCGACACTGGGAGCGGACTCGACGGCGTCGAAACCACCCGCGCCGCAGTACCTGCGCACAAGCTGACCCGCATCCGCAGGGCCGGCCCCGACAAGCAAGCAAGCGAGAGGTGATCGATGGGCGTCACGGACCCCGCCGGGCCGGTGATGGACCGGGACGAGGTGGACCGTGCGCTGGCGCGGCTCGGCGCGGAGCACGAGGCGATCGAGACCTCGCTGCTCGCCCTGCAGGACCACGCGGGCCGCAGACTCCTGGAAGGCGCCCAGCTGACCGGGACCACCCGGGAGCGGTGGACGACCGCCGAGGCGTCGATCAGCCTGCTGTGGGCGTATTTCGACGCCTACACGGACGCGTTGCGGACCGCCCGGGAGATCCGGTCGCGGCGCCGCTGGTCCAGCCGTGAGGACCTGGTGGAGCTGACCGAGCTGCTGCGCGGCGAGTCGGTCACGGTGGCGGGCAGCGCCACGGCGACGGCGAACGCGCCGACGCTGCTGTCGGCGGCCGGCCGGCTCAGCGAGCGCTTCTCGCTGGTGACCCTGGTCGACCGGATGAACGAGCTGTACGCGACCTCGCTGGACATGGTCGTCACCGCCGACGCGGTGTGGTCGGCGCTGCCCGCGCGGATCGATTTACTCGCCGCCGAGCTGCAGCGCACCCGCAAGCTGGCGCACTCCGTCGGGGTGCGCCCGGGCGAGCACCCGGCGGGCGACGACCTGGAGCGGATCACCCGCACCCTGACCAGGCTCCGTGAGGACGTCGTGTCGGATCCGCTGGCCTTCTGGGTTCCGGCGCAGGGGAGTTCGGCGCCGGGCGGCGGCCGGCCGGACACCACGGTGTACGACCGGGAGGCGCAGGCGCTCGAGGAGGTGCGGCGGGAGATCGACGCCGTGCTGACGGTACGGCAGGACGCGGAGGCCCGGCTGATCAAGCTGCGGGACGTGCTCTCCCGCGCGGACCGCACCCTCGCCGAGGCGCGTACCGCGCGCGGTGAGGTGCTGGCGAAGATCGCGGCGACCGAGGTGCCGGTGGTCAGCGGCCCGCCGACCGCGCTGCAGGAGCAGCTGACGACGGCCGCCGAGTACCGCAGGATGGCCCAGTGGCACCGGCTGTCGCCGCTGCTGGAGTCCCTGGAGCAGAAGGCGGAGGACGAACTGCTGCGCGCCCGCGAGTCGTTGACGGCCGTCACCGCGCCGCTGGCGGTGCGCGCGGAGCTGCGCGGCCGGCTGGACGCGTACAAGGCGAAGGTGGCCCGGCACGGGCTGGCGGAGGACCGGTTCCTGGTCGAGCGGTACGACGCGGCCCGGCGGATGCTGTGGAGCGCGCCCTGCGACCTCAGGGTCGCGGAGCAGGCGGTGCTGCGCTATCAGCAGGCGGCGGCCGAGGCGCTGGGCGCGCCGCGCGTGCCGCAGCAGAGCGGTCCCGAGGACCGGCGGGGGGGAGTAGAGCCATGAGTCAGGCAGGACAGTCGTGCCAGCGGCCGGGCTGCGAGGGGTCGTACGAGGACGTGGGCGGCGGTGAGCTGTACTGCGACACCTGCGGTCTGGCCCCGGTCGTCTCGGCTGGGGGTCCCCCCTCCGGGGGAGGGCTGGTCGGCTCGCCGCCCACCGGGATCACGGCCGGCGGCAGGGGCTCCGCGAGCAGCGGGAGCTCACGCTCCAGCAGCCGCAGTTCACGTACGTCCTCGCAGTCGTCGAAGTCGCGGCGCTCGGTCTCCGGGCGGCTCTCGCGCTCCCTGTCGGGCAGGTCGACGGGCCGTTCGGTGTCGGTGCGCAGCTCCGGTTCGTCGACGAGCGGGTCGGGGCGCAGCCGGCTGGGCGCGGGGCTGGTCACGGTCCCACAGGTGCCGAGGCCGGACCCGCGCGAGATGGTGCTGGAAAACCCGGAAGTGCCCGAGCGGAAGCGGTTCTGCTCGCGCTCGGACTGCGGGGCGCCGGTCGGGCGGGGCCGCGGTGACCGGCCGGGCCGGACCGAAGGGTTCTGCACCAAGTGCGGCAACCCGTACTCGTTCGTGCCCAAGCTGAAGGCCGCCGATGTGGTGCACGGCCAGTACGAGGTCGTGGGCTGTCTCGCGCACGGCGGGCTCGGCTGGGTCTACCTCGCCGTGGACCGGGCGGTGTCCGACCGCTGGGTGGTGCTCAAGGGCCTGCTCGACACCGGCGACCAGGACGCGATGGCCGCCGCGATCTCCGAGCGGCGGTTCCTCGCGGAGATCGAGCACGCCAACATCGTGCGGATCTACAACTTCGTGGAGCACCTGGACCAGCGCACCGGCTCGCTCGACGGCTACATCGTCATGGAGTACGTCGGCGGCAAGTCCCTCAAGGAGATCGCCAACGCCCGCCGTACGGCGGAGGGCCGCCGGGACCCGCTGCCGGTGGAGCAGGCCTGTGCCTACGGCATCGAGGCTCTTGAGGCCCTCGGCCATCTGCACAGCCGCAACCTGCTGTACTGCGACTTCAAGGTCGACAACGCCATCCAGACCGAGGACCAGCTCAAGCTGATCGACATGGGCGCGGTGCGCCGCATGGACGACGAGGAGTCGGCGATCTACGGCACCGTCGGCTACCAGGCCCCGGAGGTCGCCGAGGCCGGCCCGTCGGTCGCGTCCGACCTGTACACCGTCGGCCGTACGCTCGCCGTGCTCACCTTCGACTTCCAGGGGTACACGACCGTTTTCGTGGACTCGCTGCCCGACCCGGACAACATCGAGGTCTTCCGGCAGTACGAGTCCTTCTACCGGCTGCTGGTCCGGGCCACCGAACCGGACCCGGCCCGCCGGTTCGCCTCCGCGCAGGAGATGGCCGAGCAGCTGACGGGCGTGCTGCGCGAGGTCGTGTCGGTGCAGACCGGCAAGGCCCGGCCCGCGCTGTCGACGCTCTTCGGGCCCGAGGTCAAGGTCACGGACACGGAGCTGTTCCCGAAGCTGGACGGGGACGTGTCCCGGCTGGGGGCGCGGGCGATGGCCTCCAGAACGCTCGCCCTGGAGCCGCCGGGAGCCGCCGGGGCCGCGGCCAACGCGGTCGGCCCGGCGCGCACCCCGGGCTCCCCCGCCCTGGTCAGACCCATCGACACCCCGGCCGCCGCCCTCGCCCTGCCAGTCCCGCTGGTCGACCCGAGCGACCCGAACGCCGGTTTCCTGGCGGGCCTGATGATGACCTCGGCCCCGGGCGAGCTGCTCGGCGCGCTGACCGCCGCGCCGACCCGGACCGTCGAGACCCGGCTGCGCCAGGTCCGCGCCCTGCTGGAGAGCGGCGACCACGAGGCCGCCCTGACCGCGCTGGGCACGCTGGAGGACGAGCAGCCCGACGACTGGCGGGTGGTGTGGTACCGGGGGGTGGCCGCCCTGGTCACCGGGGACTTCGAGGGCGCTGCGCTGTCCTTCGACGCGATCTACGACGCCTTCCCCGGCGAGTCCGCGCCCAAGCTGGCGCTCGGCCTGTGCGCGGAGGTGCTCGGCCAGCTGGACAACGCGGCCGAGTACTACCGGCTGGTGTGGGCGACCGACCCGAGTTTCGTGAGCTCCGCCTTCGGCCTGGCCCGGGTACGGCTGGCGGCCGGGGACCGGCGCGGTGCCGCGCGTACGCTGGAGTCGGTGCCGGAGGCGTCGATCCACTACACGGCGGCCCGGGTGGCTGCCGTACGGGCGCGGCTGCGGCACCGGACCGCGACGCCCGACGACACGCCGTTCCTGGACGATCTGACGGCCGCCGCCGGGCAGATCGAGGCGCTGGACGCCTACGGTCTGGATCCGGCGCGGCGCGAGCAGTTGTCGGCGGAAGTCCTCGGCTGCGCGCTGGACTGGATACTCTCCGGAGGCCAGGGAGCCCAGCCCGCCGTCGGCGGCCGGGTGCTGCTCGGCAGCGGTCTGGACGAGCGGGGCCTCCGCTTCGGCCTGGAGCGCTCGTACCGCACGCTGGCCAGACTGGCGACCGGCGGTGAGGAGAGGATCGACTTGGTGGAACGGGCCAACCGTTACCGCCCCCGGACGTGGGTGTAGTTGATGTCGCAGATGCCCCAGCAGGCCGCAACGGCGAAGTGCCCGAGCTGCGCGGAGCCGCTCGAATCGGGTGACCGGTTCTGCGGTGCGTGCGGGTACGACCTGTCGGCCGTGCCCGCCGCGCCGCAGGACGACCCGACCCTCACCATGGGCGCCTCCGGCGTGGACTGGCCACCGCCCGAGCCGGAGAGCTCCGGGCCGCCCGCGGCCCCGCATCTGCCGACGGATCTGCCCGGCACCGACTCGGGCGGCGAGCCGCTGCCGGGTTCGCCGCCGCACGGTTCGCCGGCGCCGCCGGCCCCCGGGGTGCGTTTCGACCGGCCGCCGGAGCCCGACGACTCCGACGACTCCGACGACTACCCGCTCCAGGCGCCGGACCCGAGGCTGTCCGCCTCCGCCGCCGACCCCGGGGACCCCGCGGACCCCGCGGACCCGGCCGACCCCGCCGAGTCGGCGGGGTCCACGCAGATGTGCGTGGCCTGCCGGGCCGGCCGGGTCGACGACGACGGCTACTGCGAGAACTGCGGGCACGCCCAGCCGCGTGAGCGCGACCACATGGAACAGGAGTCCGGCCCGTTGGCCGCCGTGAGCGACCGCGGGCTGCGCCACCACCGCAACGAGGACGCGTTCGCCGTGGGCCACACCGCGCTGCCCGACGGCACCCCGGCGATGCTCGCGATCGTCTGCGACGGCGTCTCCTCGGCGACCCGCCCCGACGAGGCCTCGCTGGCCGCCTCCCGGGTGGCGAGCGAGGAACTGCTGGCCGCGCTGCCGCAGGGCACGCATCCGCAGCAGGCGATGCACGAGGCGATCGTCGCCGCCTCCCAGGCCGTCAACGCCCTCGCCGAGGAACCCCCTTCGGCCCGCGAGCACACCCCGCACCAGAACGCCCCGGCGTGCACGATCGTCGGCTCGATCGTCGCCGCGGGCCTGCTGGTGGTCGGCTGGGTCGGCGACAGCCGCGTCTACTGGGTGCCGGTGGACCGCAGCGCGCCGCCGGCCCGGCTCACCGAGGACGACTCCTGGGCCGCGCAGATGGTGGCCGCGGGGCTGATGAGCGAGGCGGAGGCGTACGCCGACGAGCGCGCCCACGCGATCACCGGCTGGCTCGGCGCGGACGCCTACGAACTGGAGCCGCACACCGCTTCCTTCAAGCCGGACCGGCCTGGTGTGGTGGTGGTGTGCACCGACGGCCTGTGGAACTACGCGGAGTCGGCCGAGGAGATGTCCGAGGTCGTCCCCGCCGACGCAGCCGTACGGCCGCTGCACGCGGCCAGGGTCCTGGTCGGTCACGCCCTGGACGGCGGGGGCCACGACAACGTAACAGTGGCGCTGCTCCCGTTCCCGGCGCCGCCGCAAGGGGCAGGATCCGCCTGAGGTCGCGCAAAACGGCCGTAAACGGGAAACAGGATCGGGGCAGCGCAGGGGAAAGCACCGGTGGACCGGAGGGGACCGGTCCGCACATTGTCAGCACCCACCGCGCGTGGGGTGGAGGGGGACCAGAGCAGCCATGGCCAATTTCTCGAAGTCGAACGTGCCGCAGTTCTCGGTGGACGTGTACCAGAACGAGTACCTGCCGGAGGGCGGCCGGGAGGTCAACGCGATCGCCACGGTGACGTCGACCGGCGGCGGCACCGCCGGGAGCGTGGCCGGGACGTCGTACGCACCCGGGCAGGGGCCGGCGGCCGGAGTGGCGATCATGGTCGACTGCTCGGGCTCGATGGACTACCCGCCGACCAAGATACGCAACGCCCGGGACGCCACGGCGGCAGCGGTCGACACCCTGCGTGACGGCACCCACTTCGCGGTGATCGGCGGCACGCACGTCGCCAAGGAGGTCTATCCGGGCGGTGGCCGGCTCGCGGTGGCCGACCGCACCACCCGGGAGCAGGCCAAGCAGGCGCTGCGCAGGCTGAGCGCGGGCGGTGGTACGGCGATCGGCACCTGGCTGCGCCTCGCCGACCGGTTGCTGTCCTCGGCGGACCTCACGATCCGGCACGGCATCATGCTCACCGACGGCCGTAACGAGCACGAGTCGCCGGAGGACCTGAAGGCCGCACTGGACTCCTGCGCCGGGCGGTTCACCTGTGACGCACGCGGGGTGGGCACCGACTGGGAAGTGAAAGAAGTCACAGGGGTCGCCTCCGCGCTGCTCGGCACCGCCGACATCGTCGCCGACCCCACGGAACTGGCCGCCGACTTCACGCAGATGATGGAGACGGCGATGGGCAAGGAGGTCGCGGACGTCGCGCTGCGGCTGTGGACGCCGGTCGGTACGACGACCAAGTTCGTCAAGCAAGTGGCGCCCACCGTCGATGAGTTGACCGGCCGCCGCACCGAGGCGGGACCGCGCGCCGGGGACTACCCGACCGGCTCCTGGGGCGACGAGTCCCGCGACTACCACATCTGCGTGGAGGTCCCCACGGCCGGCCTCGGCCAGGAAATGCTCGCCGCACGGGTGTCGTTGGTCGTCCCGCAGCCCGACGGCACTGTCCAGAACCTGGGTGCGCAGGGGCTGATCAGGGCGGTGTGGACGGACGACATGGTCGCCTCGACCTCCATCAACCCCCAAGTCGCCCACTACACCGGCCAGGCCGAACTCGCACAAGCCATCCAACAAGGGCTCGATCTGCGCAAAGCGGGCGATATGGATGGAGCAACGGCCAAACTGGGTCGGGCCGTTCAGCTCGCCGGCGCCTCCGGGAACGCGGATACTGCGAAACTGCTTGCGAAGGTGGTGGACGTGGTCGACGCCGCGACAGGTACTGTGCGATTGAAGGCGAAGGTTGCGGAGGCCGACGAGATGACTCTCGAAACAAGGTCCACAAAGACTGTTCGTGTAAAGAAGTGACCTGGCAACACACGCAGGACACCCAGACAGGCTCAGGACGAACCTGACAGAGAGGGAAGCACCGACATGCCGACCTGCCCGAACGGACACCAGTCGGGTTCCGACGACTGGTGCGAGGTGTGCGGTCACCGCATGGCCGGTGCCGTGCCCCCGCCGCCGCCCCCGCCGACCGCCGGCGGCTACGGCTTCCCGCCGCCCGCGCCCGGCGCCCCGGCCGGTGGCCCGGCCGGTGGCCGTCATCTGTCCGCCGTGCCGAACGCGCCCGAGCCGGAGTTGTGCCCGCAGTGCCGTACGCCCCGTGAGGGTGGTGCGCCGTTCTGCGAGGAGTGCCGCTGGAACTTCCTGACCAACACGGCCACCTCGTACACCCCGGCCGCCCCGCGCCCACCCGCGGGCGGCGGCCCGGCCGCGCCCACCTTCCGGCCGCCCACCCCGCCGTCGTACGGCGGCAACACCGACTCGTACGAGTACCAGGGCTCGCGTCCCTCCCAGATGAACCGTCCGGCCGAGCCGATCCCCTCCTTCGGCAGCGAGCCCTCGGGCCCGACGCCGTTCGCGGGCGAGCGCGGCGGCGGCCCGTCCGGTCCCCCGTCCCCTCAGGCGTACGGCAACGACCGCGGCCAGTCCGGCCCACCTGGTCCCTCGGCGTTCGGCAACGACCGCGGCCAGTCCAACCCGCCCGGGCCGTCGGCCTTCGGCAACGACCGCGGCCAGTCCAACCCACCGCCCTTCGGAAGCGACCGCGGCCAGTCCGGCCCACCTGGTCCCTCGGCGTTCGACAACGACCGCGGCCAGTCCAACCCGCCCGGTCCCTCGGCCTTCGGCAACGACCGCGGCCAGTCCAACCCGCCGCCCTTCGGAGGCGACCGCGGCCAGTCCGGCCCACCGCCCTTCGGAGACGACCGCGACCCCTCCGGTCCGTCGGCGTTCGGCGGTGACCGCGGCCAGTCCAGCCCACCGCCCTTCGGAGGCGACCGCGGTCCTTCGGCTCCGCCGCCGTCGTTCGGCGGCCCTCCGGGCCAGAACTCCGGCGGTCCCTCCGCTTTCGGCAGCGCCCCCGGCTCCGGCCAGGCCTCCGGCCCCTTCACCCGCGACCCCTCCGGTGGCCCGGCCGCCGGTCCCTTCGGCGGTGGGGACCCGTCCCGGCCGCCGGTTCCGCCGTCGCCCGGCGGTCCCGGCTCGCCCACCGGTGGCAGTCCCGGGGCCTTCCAGCAGTCGGCCCCGCCCGCGCCGCCCGGCTTCCCGCAGGAGACCGGCAGGCCCCCGGCAGGCGGCCCGTCCTTCGGCGACGACGACTGGGTGATCTCCCCGCCGTCGGCCGGCCCCGGCGCCCCTGGCGCCCGCTCCGGCGGCTACGGCTACCCGCAGCCGGGCTCCCCGGCCGGCCCCGCCTTCCCGCAGGCTCCGCAGGCTCCGGCGACCTGGACGGCGACGATCGGCCCGGACCGCGAGTACTTCATGGCGATGATGCAGCGCTCGGGCCCGGAGGCGGCCGGCCTCAACCTCCCCGCGTACTCCCCCGAGCAGCAGCGCACGCTCACCGGCAACCAGGTCACCATCGGCCGCCGTCGGCACTCCACCGGCGACACCCCCGATGTCGACCTGTCGGTACCGCCGGAGGACCCGGGCGTCTCGCACCAGCACGCGGTCCTGGTCCAGCAGCCGGACGGCAGCTGGGCGGTCGTCGACCAGAACTCGACGAACGGCACGACGGTGAACGGCGGCGAGGAGCCGATCCAGCCGTTCGTCCCGGTGCCGCTGCAGGACGGGGACAGGGTGCACGTCGGCGCCTGGACGACGATCACCGTCCGGCGAGGGTGAGCTGCAGTACCCGCACGGGGCTCAGACCGGGAGCGGCCAGACGCACGGCCCTTCCCGGTCGTCCAGCCACACCCACTCCCTGTCCTTGTCCACCGTGACCCCGTACCGCTCACGGCCGGGCATCCCCTCCCGCACCCACACCTCATAGGCCTCCCGAGGGCTGAGCACCCCCCGGGTCAGCTCCGCCAGGAACTGGAACAGCTCGTCCTCAAGAGCGCGGAACGGCACCCCACTCACGTCCCCCACCCCCACCCGCTCCACTCCGCGCAACGGCACAAAGAACGCGCCCGACGGCAGAAACCGGCCCTCGGCACAGCCCCCGCCGCGCACGGTCAGCGCCAGCAACCCCGTGGCCACCGGGGTGAGAATCCGCGCCCCCGCCACGCACTGCGCGACCCACGCCCGCGGCACGCTCGGCAGCGCACACGTCGCGATGATCCGGTCGAACGGCGCACGCTCGGGCACCCCCCGCGCCCCGTCCCCCGTGACGACGGCCGGCCGGCTACCGGCCGCGGCCAGATGCCGCCGCGCCGACTCGGTGATCTCCGGATCCACATCCACCGTGGTGACAAGGTTGTCGTCCCCGAGCCGATGGGCCAGCAGCGCCGCGTTGTACCCGGTCCCCGCGCCGATCTCCAGCACCCGGTGGCCGTCGGCCACCCGCAGCGCGACGAGCATCCGCGCCATGAGCGAGGGCTGGCTGCTGGAGGACATCAGTTCGCCGTCGCGCAGCCGGGTCGCCAGCGGAACGTCCTCGTAGGCACCCCGCACCCAGCGTTCCCGGGCCTCGGGATCGGGGGTCTCGCCCCACCGGCGCTCATAGCCGCGCGCCCCGGCGACGTAGTAGTACGGCACGAACAGGTGCCGGGGCACCGCCTCGAACGCCTCCCGCCACACCGGCTCCGCCGCCCAGACCCCCTCGGCGTCCATCTCCCGCACCAGCTTGCCCCGCGCCACGGCGGCATGCCCTTCGATGTCCGGGACTTCCGAGATCTCCGCGTCGTGGGCGCCCATGGGTCCACCCTAGAGCCCCGTCTCCGCAGCGGGTCCTAAGCCTTGAGTCCTCGGTCACCGCATCTGAGACGATGTACGGGTGAGAGAGATTCGGCGCGGCACGCTTCAGGAGAAGACCTTCTACGAGCAGGTCGGCGGGGAGGAGACCTTCCGCCGGCTCGTCCACCGTTTCTACGAGGGCGTCGCCGGGGATCCGGTCCTGCGGTCGATGTACCCGGAGGAGGACCTGGGTCCGGCCGAGGAGCGGCTCACCCTGTTCCTCATCCAGTACTGGGGCGGCCCCACGACGTACAGCGACAACCGCGGCCACCCCCGGCTGCGCATGCGGCACGCCCCGTTCGCCGTGGACCGGGCGGCGCACGACGCCTGGCTGAGGCACATGCGGGTGGCCGTGGACGAGCTCGGCCTCTCCGAGGCGCACCGGGAACAGCTCTGGAACTACCTCACCTACGCGGCCGCCTCGATGGTGAACACCCCGGACTGACCGGGGGCGGCGGCTCAGCGGACGCTGACGTCCAGCGCACCGAGTCCCGCCCGCCGTACGGCGATCGATCCGAACGGCGTGCGCAGCCGCAGCCACGCCCCCGCGGAGAGCAGCACGGCCTCGTCGGTCGGCCGCAGGAAGCCCAGCGACTGGGCCGCGTGCACGGCCCGTACCGGCAGCCGGGTGCCGCCCACGGTCCGGGACCAGATGTCCCGCCCGATCCGGTCGAGTTCGGCCCGGGTACGGCTCTGCGGCGCCAACTCCGCCGTACGCGACCGGAATTCACCCACCGAGGCGGCCACCGTGGCCCGTAGCGCCTGTGGCGCGGGCAGCCCCGGCTCCGGTTGCCAGCCACCGCGTGGCGGCAGCACACCCGCCCACGGCGGCCCGGTGACCGCGCCCGGCACCCCGGCCGTGGCGGCCTGCTCGTCCACCGACTCCAGCAACTCCCCCGCCGAGACGGTCACATCGAGTGTGACGTCGAGACCGCTCTCGTACGGCTTCGCGAGCCGCACCGCGCGGATCGCCAGCACCTCGAAGGACGGCGGCCGGCCGAAGACGGCCAGCGCGGTACCGGCCGCCTGGAGGCGTACGGCTGCTCCACGGTCGTAGTGGAGCAGCCGGGAGAGGAAGGCCGCGAGATCCGCCGCCTCCCCGTCGTCAGCGAGGTGGAGCACCGTCATGCGGCGACGGCCTCCTCCTTGTCGTCCCGGTACTCCTCCAGGAAGTCCCGCTCCTCGGCGGTGATCCGGCGCGGCCGGCCCGTGTCGAAGTCGAACGGCACGACCACCGTCGAGGCCCGTACGTAGACCAGGTCGTCGTCCTTCACCTCGTAGGCGACGGTGAAGGACGCGGCCCTGATCTCGGTGACCCACAGCTCGATGCCGACCGGATCGGGCCGGTGCACGAGCTGGCGCTTGTAGTCGATCTCGTGGCGCGCCACCACCGACCCCTGCTTGGACTCCTTGCCGCGCCGGGACAGGAAGTCGATGCGGGCCTCCTCCAGGTAGCGGAGGAAGATCGCGTTGTTGACATGTCCGTACGCGTCCATGTCGGACCAGCGCAGGGCGCAGCGATAGATGTGGCGCAAGACCGATCAGCCCCGGGTCAGCTTCTTGTAGGTGGCACGGTGCGGACGGCCGGCGTCCGGTCCGAGCCGCTCGATCTTGTTCTTCTCGTACGACTCGAAGTTGCCCTCGAACCAGAACCACTTGGACTCGCCCTCGTAGGCGAGGATGTGGGTGGCGACCCGGTCCAGGAACCAGCGGTCGTGGGAGACGACCACCGCGCAGCCCGGGAACTCGAGGAGCGCGTTCTCCAGGCTGGAGAGGGTCTCGACGTCCAGGTCGTTGGTGGGCTCGTCGAGGAGCAGCAGGTTGCCGCCCTGCTTCAGGGTCAGCGCCAGGTTGAGCCGGTTGCGCTCACCGCCGGAGAGGACGCCGGTCGGCTTCTGCTGGTCCGGGCCCTTGAAGCCGAAGGCGGAGACATACGCGCGGCTCGGCATCTCGACCTGGCCGACGTTGATGTAGTCGAGCCCGTCGGACACGACCTCCCACAGCGTCTTCTTCGGGTCGAGGTTGGCGCGGGTCTGGTCGACGTAGGAGATCTTGACGGTCTCGCCGACCTTGATGTCACCGGCGTCCGGCGTCTCCAGCCCCTGGATCATCTTGAACAGGGTCGTCTTGCCGGCGCCGTTCGGGCCGATGACCCCGACGATGCCGTTCCGCGGCAGCGTGAACGAAAGCCCGTCGACAAGGATCTTCTCGCCGAAGCCCTTGGACAGGTCGTTGACCTCGACGACCACGTTGCCCAGGCGGGGGCCCGGCGGGATCTGGATCTCCTCGAAGTCCAGCTTCCGCATCTTGTCGGCCTCGGCAGCCATCTCCTCGTACCGCGCGAGACGGGCCTTGGACTTGGCCTGGCGCCCCTTGGCGTTGGAGCGGACCCACTCCAGCTCTTCCTTGAGGCGCTTCTGCCGCTTGGCGTCCTTCTGGCCCTCGACCTTGAGACGGGTGGCCTTGGTCTCCAGGTACTTGGAGTAGTTGCCCTCGTAGCCGTGCAGTCGGCCGCGGTCGACCTCGCAGATCCAGCCGGCCACGTTGTCCAGGAAGTACCTGTCGTGGGTCACGGCCACGACGGTGCCCTCGTACTTGGCGAGGTGCTGCTCCAGCCAGTTCACCGACTCGGCGTCGAGGTGGTTGGTGGGCTCGTCGAGGAGCAGCAGGTCGGGGGCCTCGAGGAGCAGCTTGCAGAGCGCGACGCGGCGCTTCTCACCACCGGAGAGGTTGGTGACCGCCCAGTCGCCGGGCGGGCAGCCCAGCGCGTCCATGGCCTGCTCCAGCTGGGCGTCGAGGTCCCAGGCGTTGGCGTGGTCCAGCTCCTCCTGGAGCTTGCCCATCTCGTCGAGCAGCGCGTCGGAGTAGTCGGTCGCCATCAGCTCGGCGATCTCGTTGAACCGGTCGAGCTTGCCCTTGATCTCGGCGACACCCTCCTGGACGTTCTCCAGGACGGTCCTCTCCTCGTTCAGCGGGGGCTCCTGGAGCAGGATGCCGACGCTGTAGCCGGGAGAGAGGAAGGCGTCGCCGTTGGACGGCTGCTCCAGCCCCGCCATGATCTTCAGCACGGTCGACTTACCGGCGCCGTTCGGACCGACGACGCCGATCTTCGCCCCCGGCAGGAAGCTCAGGGTGACGTCGTCGAGGATCACCTTGTCGCCGTGCGCTTTGCGCGCCTTGCGCATGGTGTAAATGAACTCAGCCAAGAGAAACCGTCCGGCAGCTTGAAACTGGCAGTGGGCAGATACACCCCATCTTGCCTGACGTCCAGCCTTGGGTGTTAACCCGTTTGGTCAGGGGGCTGTGAGCTGGGGGTTTGCCGGTGGCGGCTGTGGCCCGTCTGTCACTGTCGGTCGCCGTTGAGTGGCCTCGGGGAGCGTCGGACGGCCCAGAGACGACACTCGGCAGGGAGCTCGTGGTGATCAGCGCAGAGCAAGGGGGGCAGGGCGGAAACAGCATCCGGTACAGGCTCGCGCCCACCAGAGCAGCAGTAATGAACCCGTCGGCCGGCCTAGGACTGCGGGCTATCGACTGATGGGGATCTCGTAGACGATCTCGCAGTGGGCGGCGGGCACGACGATGTCCGCGGTCTCGACGGGCCGCCCCTGGTCGCTGTAGTAGGTCCGCCGGATATGGGTGACCAGAGCAGCCTTCTGAATACCGAGGAGTGATGCTTCCTCGGCGGTCGCCTGCCGGGGTTCCGGCTGCTCCACGGCGTGGCTGACAGTGATCCCGATGGCGGCCATGCGGTTCACGACGCCCGTCCCGGCGTGCGGGCCTCCCTCAGGGAGGACGACAAGGGTGCCGGCGGTGAGGTCGTAGGGCTCCCAGCTCGTGGACAGCTGCACGGGCCTGCCGTCGGCCAACTAAGACGGGCGCCCGAACCGCGAACCCGTAGACATCGTCACCCACGACCCAACGCGGTAGGTTCCCGCAAAGCCCGGTGGAGCAGTAGGGCGGTGACCGCCGCCGCCCCCACTACTCCCGCCGAACGGAAGGGGCGGGAGGAGCGCCAGGAAAGGACCGAACACCGGGACTGTGCCGACAGCAGCGATCCCGTGCTCATCCATGATCCGGCTGAGATCACGGACGGGGCCGAGCCGACCGATCCGATGGACAGTACGGACCCCACCGAGCCGATCGACAGCACCGAGTCCTGCGACCACAGGGACAGCACCGAGTCCGAGGAGGCTCTGTGTTTCGCCGGCACCGTGGGTGACTGGGTCATGAGGCCATACTGCCCGGCGGAGCCGTTCGGCGGGGATCAGTCGCCGGCCGGGTTCTCCCGCCGGCGGAGGATCACCAGGACCGCGCCTCCGATCACCACGAGGCCGATGGCGACGCCCGTGATCACGCCGGTCGCGGGGTCCCCGCCGGTGGCGGCCAGGTTGACGTTGGCGGTGGTGCCGCCGACCGAGGCGGGGCTGGGCTCGCTGAGGGTCTGGGTGGTGAGCCCGCTCTCGCCGGCCTCGGTGTTGCAGTCGAGGACGCCCGTGAAGCGCCGTTCGAGGCCGTTGGGGCCGGTGATCGTGAAGTCGTAGGCCTGGTCCTCCTGGAGCGGGATGGTCACCGTCCGCGAGGTGTTCGCGGGGATGGTGTGCTCGGTGCCCATCAGCTCGAAGGTGAACGGCTTGTCGCCGGTGTTGGCCGCGGTGATGTCCACGCCGCTTTCGGCGCAGTTCTTCTCGGCCGACAGTGCCGGTATCGCGCCCTGGGCGGCCCAGGTCGCGTTCGCGGTCGCGGCGACCGTGGACTCGCTCGAGCCGGCCAGGATCTGTGTCTGGCTGCGGCTGTCGGAGGTGAAGGCGCGGCCGACCGGGACGGTGGTCGACGCCTGGACAGTGAGTTCGGCGGAGGCGTGCGTGGCGTCGTCGGGGACCTTGAAGTACAGCTCGCTGCCGTCCTGCGCCACGGTGACCGGCTTACCGGTCTTGTCGGTGATCCGTACGCCGCTCAGGGCCGCGTCGGCGGGCGGGACCACGGTGACGGTGTGGGCATTGGTGTGGACGGTGACCGGGCCGAGCAGGCCGCCCGGGCGGCCGGATACCGCGGGCGGGTCCAGGGCCAGCGAGGCGTGCGGCTCCGTCTGGCGGCGGGCGCTCTGCTCCAGGTAGTCGGCGAGCTTCTCGGCCTGGGGGGCGACGGCTTCGACGTCCGCGCCGACGTCCGGGTCGGAGTACCGCCAGATCGCCACCTGGGTGCCGGCCGCCGCGTCCTGCTCTGTGAGGCTGCCGGCCCCGGCCTCGCGGGCGAGCGCGGCGAGGTCGTTGACCTGCGGGTAGGAGTTCTGCAGGATCCAGCGGATCTTGCCGGCGTTCTTGTTGGCGCCCAGCGAGGTGCCACTCCAGGCCGTCTCGTGGTACTTGGCGTCCCGCTGGGTGGGGTTGTGGAGGTCGACGCAGTAGGTCTGGAGCGTGCCACCGCCGTCCACCGACATCTCGAACAGGCCCGCGGACACCTGCTCGTCACCGCTGTCGCCGTGTACGACGGCCTCGCCGTAGGTCTTGAGGCCGCTTATGGTCGCCGTCGCCCCGCTCTGGCTCTGGCTGGTTCCGTCGTCGGCCGCGGCCCGGCCGGCGCCGGTCAGCGCGGCGGCGGCCACCAGTCCGGACGCCAGTGCCGCGGCGGCCAGGCGGGCCACGCCTCTCGCGGACACGGCCGTGCCGGAGTGCCTGGCGGACGCGCGGGGCGCCGAGGAACCAGAGAACGCAGCGAGCACAGAATTCCCCTTCGAGCAGGACCCCTTGAACGCGGGGGGGCGGTCCCACCAGCAGAATCAGCGGCCCCAGAGGCCACGTCCGGCATCCTATGGATCAGCGGGACCGCCTATTCCCGGTGAGATGGTCGGATGAGCGATCCGATCCGTAATCGTTATCGCGGGACCGCGGATGAGCAGGGCTTATCGACAAATCCACCCGGTCGTCGCGGCGGGCAGCTCGGCGTGCATGTGCCGATAAGCCGTCAAGGGGCGTTCAAACGACCGCAGTTGGACTGGGGCGGCCGTGACGAACGGTCCGTCGCGCGGGCCGATTTGACGTCACGTCACCGCCACGGGCTCCGATTGCTGCTGCTGCGCGGCGGATTCGGGGGACTCCGCCGGTGTCTCCCAGTTCGGCTCCGGGCGGGGCGGTGCGGGTGCCTCCGCCTCCGGCTTCCCGGCGCGTCGGAAAGCCGCCGTACCGCGTGCGAGGTCGTGGCCGATCGCCACCGCGTCGATGTCGGCGGAGGTCCACTGCTGGCCCTCCCGGGTCTCGGTGCGCACCTTCAGCCGCCCCTGCACGACGACCGGGTCGCCGACGGACAGCGAGGCCGCCGCGTTGGTGGCGAGCTGCCGGTTGGCCCACACCGTGAAGAAGTTGGTGTGGCCGTCCGTCCAGGTGTTCTTCTCTCGGTCCCAGTAGCGCGAGGTCACCGCCAGCCGGAACCGCGCCGACGGCCCCGCCGCCAGCTCCCGGTAGACCGGCTGCGTCGCCACGTTGCCTACCGCGCAGACCAATGTCTCGTTCATCACGAACCCCTCCCTCACCCGGCCGCCGTGGCCGGGGCGGATCCGCGTACGGGTCCGTCCCGTACGGCTATGTCCAGCGCGGCGGCCGCCCTCGTGGCGATCGCCGCGAGACCAGACTGCCGCCGCCGGGCCGGACCCGCCGAGCGCTGTGGACCGCCGCCGACCTGTGGAAAACCCCACCACCCGGACGGGTGACCCGCCTCCCCGGCAGCGGCATCACCCCACCCTGGCCGCCGCCCGCGTCACCCGGGTCCCTGCGGACGTCACCCCCACCCGGGCCCCTGCGGCATCACCCCACCGAGTCCCTTGCGGGCGTCACCGCACCCCGGCTCCCGCCCGTGTCACCCGGCCGTACTGCTCCCGCACCTCCCGGTACCGCAGCAGCTCCGCCGCCACCGGATCCAGCACCCGGGCCCGCCCGCACCCGGCCGCCGCCTCCCGCAGTCGGCGCTCCGCCTCCAGGCCGTACCGCCGGGCCGGTCCTCGCGCCGCCATCCGGCAGCCCCACTCGACCAGCGGCCCGCCGACGATCCCGGCGATCATCAGCAGCACCGGCACGCCCAGGTTGGGCGCCATCACCCCGGCGATCTGACCCACCAGCCACAGCCCGCCGACCACCTGGAGAAGCGTCATGGCGGCCTGGGCGAGCACCGCCACCGGCCACCAGCCCGGCCGCGGCGGCCGGCCCGGTGGCAGCCCGGCCCGAGCGGCCAGGTCGTCGAGCGCCTCCGACAGGCCCTGCGAGCCGCGTGCGGCCGCCTCGCGCACCGCCTGCGCCCAGGGCGCGGGCAGTCCGGCCGAGGCCCGGTCGGAGACCGTGCGCACCGCCTGTTCGACGCGCTGCCGCGCGGTGGCCTCCTCCTCCGGCTGGGCCTGCTGCAGGCGTCCCGTGGGCTGCTCGCCGCGCCCCTGGTACCAGCGCCACAGCCGCAGCCAGGGGGTGCCGCAGGCCCGGTTGGCATTGCGCAGCCAGGCCCGTTCGGCGGCCTCGCCCGCGGCGGTGGCGCCCACCGCGTCGGCCAGTCGCGCGGCGAAGTCGTCGCGCGCCTCCTCGCTGAGCCCGGGGCGGCGCCCGGTGGCGTACACGGGCCGCAGCCGTTGTGCGGCGGCGTCCACGTCGGCGGCGACACGGCGGGCCGCCGCGCCCCGCTCCGAGACGAACTGGCCGAGTGTCTCGCGCAGTTCGCCGATGCCGTCCCCGGTGAGCGCGGACAGCGAGAGCACGGTGGCGCCCGGTTCGCCGTACTCGCCGAGCGCGATGCCGTCCTCGTCGAGCAGCCGGCGCAGATCGTCGAGGACCAGGTCGGCGGCCTCGCCGGGGAGCCGGTCGGTCTGGTTGAGGACGATGAACATGACCTCCGCGTGACCGGCCATGGGCCGCAGATAGCGCTCGTGGAGGACCGCGTCGGCGTACTTCTCGGGGTCGACGACCCAGATCACCGCGTCCACCAGCCTCAGGATCCGGTCGACGTGTTCGCGGTGCTGGACCGCGGCCGAGTCGTGGTCGGGCAGGTCGATCAGGACCAGCCCGCGCAGTTGCGCGTCCGCCTCCGGGTTGTGCATCGGGCGGCGGCGCAGCCGGCCCGGGATGCCGAGCCGGTCGATGAGGGCCGCGCCGCCGTCGCTCCAGCTGCACGCGATGGGCGCGGCGGTGGTGGGGCGCCGTACGCCGGTCTCCGAGATGGCGACGCCGGCGAGCGCGTTGAACAGCTGCGACTTGCCGCTTCCGGTGGCGCCGGCGATGGCGATGACGGTGTGCTGGCCGGAGAGCCTGCGCCGGGCGGCCGCCTCGTCCAGGACCCGGCCGGCCTCGGCGAGGGTGCGGCTGTCGAGGCGGGTGCGGGAGAGGCCGACGAGTTCGCGCAGGGCGTCGAGGCGGGAGCGCAGCTGGCCGTCGTACGCCAGCGGGGCGGGGGGCGGGGCGCCCGGGCCACGGGTCTCCAGGACGGGGGCGGCCGGTTTGGCGCTCTCGGTGACCCGGCGGGCGATGAGGCCGTCGTCCCAGACGTCGTCGGCGGTGGCCGGGTCGTCGTCGGCCGGCTCACGCTGCTCTCGCACGCGCGCGTGCGGCACGGTCTCGGTCTCGCCGGCGGCCTCGGCCCGTTCCGCGGGCTCCGCCCCGGTCCCGCGCCGGTTCTGGGGCCCGTCCGGTACGGACTCCTTGACGAGGCGCGGCCCTGAGTCCTTCACGAGGCGCGGTCCTGAGTCCTTCACGGGATCCGGCGCGGAGTCCTTCACCGAGGCCTTCACGGAGGCCTTCGCCGAGTCCTTGACCGAATCCATCACGGTGTCCTTCGCGGTGTCCTTCGCCGTGTCCTTCGCGGTGTCCGTCTCAGAGGCCTTCACCGGGTCAGGAACGGGGTCGTGAACGGAGTCCGGTCCGGGATCCCGGCCCGGGCCCCGTACCTGCTCCCGCCCCGGCTCCCGTACCGGCTCCCGCCCTGGCCCCCGTACCGCCTCGGGCGCGGAGTCCGCTGCGGTCGGCCCGCTTTCGAAGTCACTGGGGTGGTCACCGGCGTAGTCACCGGTGTGATCCCTGCGGTTCATGCGGTCCATGTGATCCGTGTGGTCGTGGTCAGTGACGGCGGTCACCGGTCACCTCTCCTTCTGGAGGACGGACAGGGCGGCGATGAGTTCGGCCTGGGGTTCGGGGTGGACGTCGAGCACGTCCAGCGGGGCGAGGCGGCGTTCGCGTTCGGTGTGCATGACGCGGTCCACGTGCTCGGTGAGCAGCCGTCCCGCACGGTCGCGCAACCGAAGCGCGCCGTGGGCGCCGATGCGCTCGGCGAGCCGCTCCCCCGCGACGCGGGTACGGCGGCCGCCGAGCAGCGCGGTGGCCACCAGGGCGGCGACGGCCTCGGGGTCCGGCGCGACACTGCGGTCGAGCCTGCGCACCTCGTCGTCGGCGTACTCCTCCAGCTCGCGCCGCCAGCGCCGGACGGCGATACCGATGCGGTGCTCGGCGCTCTCCAGGGAGGGGTCGCGATCGGTGAGTCCGGGGGCGGCGGAGGCGGGTTCGCGGCGCCAGGCGTCGTCGATGCGTTCGTCGGCGGCGGTCACGGCGCACAGCAGCAGCGCGGCGAGACTCTCCACCAGGGCGTCCAGGAGTTCGCCGGCGGCGCAGTCGACGGGGAAGGCGCGCCAGCGCTTGAGGGCGTCACCGGCGATGACGGCGCCGTTCTGCAGCCGGCCGCGTACGCGCGCGTGCTCGCTGTCGTAGGCCGTCTCGACCGCGGAGGTCAGGCGCAGGGCCGCGGCGTACTGGGCGGCGGCGGCTGCGGCCAGCTCGGGCATCCGGGCCTTGAGGGAGTCGAGGACGCCGTGGGCGGTGCGGGCCAGGGTGTGCTGGCGGGCGCCGGGGTCCTGGGCCTGCTGCAGGAGCCAGGCGCGCAGCGGGGCGACGGCGGTGGCCGGGAGCAGCCCCCCGCCCCACGCCGACTCGGGCAGCTCGGGCACGGTGAACCGAGGTACGTCGCCGAGCCCGGCCTTGGTGAGCAGGGCGCCGTACTGCCGGGAGACCTCGGAGACGACCTGGTGGGGGACCCGGTCGAGGACGGTCACCAGGGTGGCGTCGTACTCCTTGGCGGTGCGCAGCAGGTGCCAGGGGATGGCGTCGGCGTAGCGCGCGGCCGTGGTGACCATCACCCAGATGTCGGCGGCGCAGATCAGTTCGGCGGCGAGAAAGCGGTTGTCGACGACCAGGGAGTCGATGTCGGGGGCGTCGAGGAGGGCGAGGCCGCGCGGGAGGCTGTCGACGGTCTCGACGCGCAGCACGCGCCCGGGGTTCTCGCCGGGCAGGAGGGGGTCGTCGCCGGGTTCCTGGTGCGGTACCCACACGCGTGTGAGGTCGGGCAGCACGCGCATGCCGCTGAACCAGTGATGGTCCTCCGGATGACAGACCAGGACCGGCGTGCGGGTGGTCGGCCGCAGCACGCCCGCCTCGCTGACCCGGCGGCCCACCAGAGAATTGACAAGGGTCGACTTGCCGGCGCCGGTCGATCCGCCCACGACAGCCAGAAGGGGCGCTTCGGGCACTTTGAGTCGGGGCACCAGATAGTCGTCGAGCTGGGCGAGCAGTTCGTCGCGATTGGCACGCGCGCGTGCGGCCCCCGCCAGGGGCAGCGGAAAGCGTGCGGCGGCGACACGGTCGCGCAGAGCGGAGAGTGTGTCGAGCAGCTGGGGCCGTACGTCCAAGGTCACCACATGCGAAGAATGCCCAATTTTAGGGGAATTCTGAAGCATATAGACATGTCTGCGCGCCGACAGAACACAACGGGCGGAAGGGACGACTGGGACGGAGGCACAGTCGAGGCATAACGAGTGCACAACACCCGGTGCGTCCGGCGCCAAAAGCGATGCACGATTCGTACCTGCCTGCGATTATCAGGACCGCTTCACCGAACCTCCACATTGAGCCACGGAGGCGAAGCAACTGGGACGAGGACCGGGGAGTTCTATCCTTGTCCCCGGCAACGTCACGGACGGGCCCGCACCAGGGCAGTACGTACGAGGCCAGCACGGCCGGCCCCCGTAGCTCAGTGGATAGAGCAGGCGCCTTCTAAGCGCTTGGCCGCAGGTTCGAGTCCTGCCGGGGGCGCTCACTCCACGGCCCTCCGTCTTCACGTGAAACCGCAGGTCAGGCACCGTTTGGGCAGGGCTTCGCGGGCCACGGGTCCAGTCGTCGCGGGCACCCGCGAAAGGGCTGGTTGTCGACGCCGTACGCAGCCGCCCGCACCGTCAGGACAGCGGGCCCTGTTCGCAGACCCGGCGGGCGACCTCGCGGAGCTTGATGTTGTTCTCCTGCGAGTAGCGGCGCAGTACGTCGAAGGCCTGCTCCTCGGTGAGGTGGTGGCAGCCCATCAGGATGCCCATGGCCTCGCCGATCAGGTGCCGGGTGGCGACGGCCTGTTCCAGCTGGGCCTGGGTGCGGGCGCCGGAGAAGGCCACCGCCGCGTGGGAGGCCAGCAGCCAGCCGGCCAGTTCGCTGGCTTCGGTGAAGGCGCCGGGTCGGTGGGAGTAGATGTTCAGCGCGCCGAGTTCCTCGTCCTCGGTGTACAGCAGGAAACCCACCATGCTGCCCACGCCGAGCCGGTGCGCCTGGGGGGCGAATTCGGGCCAGCGGGGCTGCTCCCGGGTGAAGTCCCGGATGCGGAACACCCGCTCCCCGTCCTTGGCGCGGGTGACGTCGAAGCACGGCCCCTCGCCCAGCCGTTCCTGGAGCCGGTCGCTGTCGACGACCAGTTGCTTCGTGGGGGCGAGCGTCCGCACCTTCTTGCCGTGCAGCACCAGAATGCCGGCCGCGTCGCAGCCCTCCACCAGCTCCGTGGCCGAGGCGGTGATCCGGGCCAGGGTGGCGTCGACCGACTCCTGTGCCAGCAGGTCCCGCGCCATCGAGGCGAGCTCCTGCGCGAACTGGGCCCAGTCCATCGCGTACGCCGCCTCTCGGTCCGTCCCGCTCTCAGCATGTCATGCGGAACGAAGAAACCGGGGTGCCGTCGAAACCCGGATGACATCGTTGTCAGCAGCCGTTACGAAGAGCCTGGAAAAAGGCGTGGAGCATCCGCTGAATCAAGCGCGGCAGCCTTTGGCCGGAGGGTCAACCCCCGGTGGAAACAGATGAGTTGGCGTTCGCTGGCCGGCCACGGTGACGGCGAGCACCGCGCCCGCCCGCAGCCACCGGGCGGCGCTTCCGCCCAGCAGACCCACATCGGCCTTGAGCCGAACAGCACGACCAGCACGACACCTCGGCGTATCGCCGTTCGGCCCGCGCGGCCCACCGTGGGAGCAGCGGTCGTACGACCACGAACGTGACAGCCGCGAAGCCGACGGCGCACCCCCGCGATGACCAGCGCGTCCATGGGCGAGCCGCCCGTCGCGGGCGGAGCCGACCAGCAGCACCACCCGCAGCGGGCGGGTGACCCGGCCGACGGCGGGAATGTCCGGCCCGCCGGTACCTGCGCCGGCGCCTGGACCGTGTCCGGCCGGGACGCGCGGGAACGCCGCGCAGTCCCACGCCCCTTCGGGCGCGCTGACGGGGGCCGGTACGGTGAGGCAATGCGTCTTCGGTGTGCTGTGCTCGACGACTTCCAAGGGGTGGCGGGAGAGTTCGGGGACTGGTCTTCCCTCTCCGACGAGGTCGACGTCGTCTCCTTCCGCGAGCACCTCAGCGGTGCGGACGAACTCGCCGCCGCTCTCGCCGACTTCGACATCGTTGTGACGCTTCGCGAGCGCGTCGCCTTCCCCGGTTCCCTCCTCGACCGGCTTCCCCGGCTGCGGCTGCTGATCGCCTCCGGGATGCGCAACAGCGTCATCGACTTCGCGGCCGCCGAGGCCAACGGGGTCACGGTGTGCGGTACGGCGTCCTCCTCGACCCCTCCCGTGGAGCTGACCTGGGCGCTGCTGCTGGGGCTGGCCCGGGGTCTGGCCGAGGAGAGCACCGCGCTGCGCACGAACGGGCCGTGGCAGTCCACCGTCGGTGCCGACCTGTACGGGCGGCGGCTCGGGCTGCTCGGGCTGGGGAAGATCGGCGGCAGGGTCGCCCAGGTCGGGCTCGCCTTCGGGATGCGGGTGAGCGCCTGGAGCCAGAACCTCACCAAGGAGCGTGCCCAGGAGGTCGGGGTCGAGCTCGCGCCCAGCAAGGAGGACCTGCTGGCCGGCAGCGACTTCGTGTCGGTCCATCTGGCGCTCGGCGACCGTACCCGCGGTCTGCTGGGCCCCGCCGAACTCGCCCTCCTCAAGCCCACCGCCTACCTCGTCAACACCTCCCGCGCGGCCATCGTCGACCAGGATGCCCTGCTCACCGCGCTGCACGAGGGCCGGATCGCGGGTGCCGGCGTCGACGTCTTCGACGTCGAGCCACTGCCCGAAGGCCACCCCGTGCGCACCGCGCCACGGCTCCTCGCCACCCCGCACCTCGGCTATGTCTCGTACGCCAACTACACGACGTACTACGGCCAGGCGGTGGAGAACATCCGGGCCTTCCTGGCGGGTTGCCCGGTACGGCGGCTGCCCTGACCCGGGCGCTTGGAGTGATCGTCCGGTGATCGGCGTGACCAGCCGCAGGTCGGGGCGTTGAACGGGGAGTGCGGCGGCTGGTCCTGCCGCCGCACTCCCCGTTCGACAAGAAGGAGAACTGATGTCACGCATCGCGAAGGCTGCGGCCGTCGCTCTCGGCACCGGCGCTGTGGTGATCGGCGGAGCCGGTCTGGCTCTGGCCGATGCGGGCGCCCAGGGTGAGGCCGTCGGCTCCCCCGGCGTCCTGTCCGGCAACCTCCTCCAGGTCCCGGTCAACATCCCGGTCAACGTGTGCGGCAACACCATCGACGTGATCGCTCTGCTGAACCCGGCGTTCGGCAACACCTGCGTCAACTAAGGCCACGACGAAAGCGGCGACAACAAGGCCGGCTACGGCTCCTGAGCCACCGTGCCCGCGAGAGCCCCGGCGCCCTGGGTGCCGGGGCTGTTTCGGTGTCCGGTGCGCCTCATGCGTACCGGTAGATCCGGCTCATGTCCTCCAGGGATCCAGGGGTGACGTCCCACGGCGGTATCTTCTGGCCGCGGGCGACGATCCGGTGGTGCTGCGGGTCGCCGGGGCCGGGCCTTCCAGCGCTCCCACTGCAGGTCGACGAAGGCGTGATGCAACCAGAAGACGGGGTCATTGACGGAGGCGCCGCCGAGCATCGCCCCGCCGACCCAGCGGTGCACCCGGTTGTGGTTGCGCCAGGACGCGCTGCCGCTGCCGGTCCCCCAGCCCTCCAGCTTGTTGCGGAAACCCCGGGTGACGGTCGAGTCCCAGGGGGCGACGTCGTACACCGGGTCGTCCAGCGCATGGGAGAGCTCGGCCGTGGTGGGCAGTCCGATCGGGTCGCGGGAGCGGCCCAGGTCCCGGGTGAGGAACTCGCCGTCAGTGACGCCCTCCTTGATCGTCCAGTGCCCGGCCGCGTACGCGAACGGCCCGGTCATCACCTGCCGGTCCCGGGCCCGGCCGTTTCCGCCGAGCAGGTCCTTGGTCCAGGGGACGGAGGACGTCGTACGGTCCTTGGTCCAGTCCCAGTACGGCACGGTCACCGCCCCGTCCACCCGGCGCAGGGCGCGCTCCAGCTCCAGCAGGAACCGGCGGTGCCAGGGCAGGAAGGAGGGGGTCATATGGGCGGTGCGCAGCCCGTCGTCGCCGTCGGCGGTGTAGTGGTCGATGTGCATCCGCACGAACTCGTCGTACTCGCCCCGCCGTTTGACCTCCAGGAACGCCTTCACGAGCCGTTTGCGCTCGCCGGCCGTCAGCCTGCTGACGTCCTTACGCACGTACGCCATGGTCTCCCCCCATGTGCATCATGTGTCCCCCGCCCATCGGCCCCGGGGCCAGTTCGCGCAGCCGCTGTCCGGGCCCGATCTGGTCGACGGCCGCCCGGGCCGCCTCCAGCGGGGTGGGGTACGAGGTGTAGTGGTCGACCATGCTGAGCCAGGTGCCGTCGGCCCGCTGCATCAGATGCAGCGGCCGGCCGTCCACGGTGACCTGCCACTCGCCCTGGCCGGCGAGCCGCCCTGCCACCGGGACCAGCACACCGTGAATACGGCGGCCCTGGTAGGTCTCGTCGAAGGAGGTGCCCGCCGGTCCGTCCGCCGGGGGCACCGGGCGGGAGGCGGCGACCACCGGGGCGAGCGCGACGGCGGCCGCGGCGGCGAGCAGCCCCCGTGTCACCTCGCGCCGCGTCGGTCTGCCCGTCCCGGCTCTGTCCGGCTGCCCGGCCCCCGGCTCCGCGCCCACCGCCACACCACCGACTCCGACGACCATGCCCACTCCTCGTACGGTTCACCGATCGCTGTCGGTACCGGTAACCGCCGGAAGGGCCGCCCGGTCACCGCCGCGCAGCCATCCGGTGCACGGCCGGGCCGAAACGGCGTTACCGCAGCCGGAGTTACAGGCCGGGGCCGGCGCCCAGGTCGCCGCCGGCGACCATGTGTACGACCGGGGCGAGCACACCGGCCTGGGGCAGCTTCAGGTCCGGCAGGCCGAAGTTCCGCGGGTTGGGCGCGGTGAGCGGGGCGTCCACCGACAGACCGGGAGCGAGGGCGCGCAGGTCGTTGGCGGGGGCGTCGACGCCGACGTGGTCGAAGCCGTCACCGAGGACGTGCGGAAGCGGGGCACGGAGGTCCAGGCCGGGCAGTCCACCGCTGAGCGGGAGCTGCGGCAGCGCGCGGTCCGGGAGGAGCCGGCCCTCGACGTAGCGCGGCCCGTCGGGGGCGCCGGGCATCAGCAGCGGCAGTTCCATGCCGAGCTTGGGCACCTCCGTGTTGAGGGACTTCTCGACGCCGTCCAGGGGCACGGGGACGGGGACCGTGCCGGCCGCGGCGGCGGGCGTGGCGGTGGCGCCCACGGCGGCCGCGAGGCCCGTGACGGCGGCGGCAAGGGTTCCTCGGGTGGTCGGCTTCATGTCAGGTACGGGCCCTTTCAGGAGGCGGGGGAGCGACGTCCGTACCGGGTAACGAGCCGGAAAACGACCTCAGTTCACAATTCGCCCGGGTGCAGCATTAGTCGGCTGTTCACTCATCACCTCGTCCAGAAGTCCCACCAGCGGGTCAGGATCAGCATGCCGAGGACCCCGATGTGCAGCAGTGGGAGCACCCAGGTGAATTGGTCGAGGAATTCCCGCAGCCACGTCGGCGCGGGCAGGAATTGACGGCGTACGGCGAAGGAGGTGACGTACCAGAACAGCAGGATGGTGGCGACCCAGGCCAGACAGCACCACAGGCACAGCGCGTCGATCCGGTACAACGACTCGAACTGCAGCCAGGACACGAACCCGACACCGAACAGGCAGCCGGCGTCGAACAGCAGCCAGTACCAGGCGGGGAAGCGGGCCCCGGCCAGCAGGCTCACGCCGACGCAGATCACGACGGCGTAGGCCACCAGGCCCAGCATCGGGTTGGGGAACCCGAAGGCCGCGGCCTGGTCGCTCTTCATCACGCTGCCGCAGGACACCACCGGGTTCAGGCTGCACCCGGGCACGAAGTGCGGGTTCTCCAGCAGCTTGAACTCGTCGAGGGTGATGGCCCAGGAGGCCACCAGCCCGGCCGCCCCCGCGACCACCATCAGCAGCGCGAACCCCCGGCCGGCGCCCGCGGCCGGGCGCATCAGCCGCGCAGACTGCGGGCCGGCAGCACGACGTGCGCGGCGGCCGTCAGGGTCGCCTCGGCCCCGGCGAAGTCCCTGAGCGCCTCGGGGGTGACGGGCTTGCCGGGCTCGGCTCCGGGCCAGGGGCGGGTGGTGAACACCAGGTAGGCGTAGCCGCGTTCGCCGACCGCGGCGAGCCACTCCTGGGGCGCGGGGCACTGGGCGGTGAGCGGGGCGAGGTTGAGCACGGCCTGACCGGCCTCTACGAGCAGGGTGACGGGCAGGCTGGGCCGGGCGGTGCCGTCGACGAGGTCGCCGCCGACCGGCAGGCCGTTGTTCTTCAGCAGCGCCTCGATCGCGGCCGAGGTGGCCTCCGCGCCGCACTCGGCGTCACCGAGAGGGTACGCCAGCAGGTAGGGCATGTCGGTGCCGTCGGGGGCCTCGCCGCTCCAGGCCAGTACGACGATCGTGCCGAGGTCGGCGGCGCGGAAGGGGCGGGTTTCGCGTGGGGTTGAGGTCACCGCGCGACCCTATCGACGGGCCGCCGGGCGGCCGGGCGCCCGCTCACCCGACCGGCGGACGCCCGACGGGCTCCGCCACACGAACGAGGGACACCCCTCGGCCTCCCTCGAACGGTGTCCCTCGAACGGCCCCTCGGCGAGCCCGGCCGCGTCGCCTCAGCTCTGCAGGGGCAGACCGCCCAGCAGCGGGTTGTGCTGGTTGAGGGAGCCGGCCGCGCCCTTGACCGTGCTGAGCAGGGAGTCCTTGTTCTCGGTGTTGAGCGCGTCCGACTGGTGCTGCAGCGGCATCGCCTGGTTCAGGTCCATGGGGGCCTTGGCGAGCGAGTTCACGGCGCCGGTGAGACTGGTGGGCGTGAGGTCGGTGGTGTTGTAGGCGAACGCGGGCGCGGCGGCGCCGGCGAGAGCCACGGAACCGGCGACGACGGCGGCGGCCTTCAGGGACTTCATCGTGTTCCTTTCTTCGGCGACTTTCGGCAACGCAAGCCACCAGCGGGAATCTGACCCCGTGCATAACGACGTCCCGGCAGGCCGGAAACCCCGTGCTCGGAAGACATATGAGATCCCGGAAACATTTATGAGATCCCCTGCGATCCCCTGAAGTCGTCGCGGTAGCGCGCTCGGCCGCCGGTCCGGTCAGCCCGCGGGCAGCGGGAGCGGCGTGGATGCCGGCAGGCCGGGCACGGCGGCGGGGCCCGGCAGGTTGGGCGCGGGCAGGCCACTGCCGAGCAGGTTCGCGGCGAGCAGGTCGACCAGGCCGGTCACCACGGCGTTGGCGGCCGTCAGCACCTGGCTGACGTCCCCGGAGGCGGCGGCCTTGAGGAGTTTGTCGACCGCGGTCCGCAGGGTGGTCAGCGCGTCACCGGTCGGGTCCTTGGCTACGGGGGCGTCACCGAGGCCCTTGGCCTCGGCGGCTGCCGGCACGGCGAACGCGGCGGGCACGGCGGGGGCACTCGGCACGGCCGGCGCCGACGGCACCGCCGGCGTGGCGGGGGCGGTCGGGGTGGCCGGCGGAGCCGTCGGCTTCGCCGCTGCCGGAGAGGCCGCGGTCGTGGGCGTGGCGGCGGGCGCGCTCGGGGCCGCCGCCACGACCTGGGCGACGGCCGCATTCACGGCGTCGCCGAGCTGGGTCGCCTGAGCGGCGGTCAGCCGGCCGTTGTCCGCCGCCAGCACGGTGTTGAGGAGGTCGGTGACCGGCTTGAGCACGGTCCCGAGGTTGCCCAGCGACTTGACCTGGGCGAGCAGCGCGTCGGCCCCGGGGACGGGCGCCTGGGACATCGCGTGGGTACGCTCGTGGGCCGAGTCGGCGGCGACGGCCACCGGGCCGGTGATCCCGGCCGGCAGGAGGGCGCAGAGCGCGGTGGACGCGAGACGCCGTGCGGGCAGAGCACGCATGGGTGTTCCTTTCGATGTGCGTCGGATCCTGCTGCCCACCGTGAATTCACCCTTGCCAGCCTGCAACCGCTCGGTCACCCACCGTCACCGGTCGCTTTCCGTGACGCCGGCATCGTGCCTGATGAGCACCCGCCAAGGCCGCCCCGCAACTTCCGCCCCGGCTCCGCCCGTTCGAGGGAACGCCCGGGCACCGCACCCGGACGCACTAACCGGCCGCCCGACCGCGGGATGTGCGGGCGAACGGCCGGCCAAAGGGAACAGCCGCGGCGTCAGCCGTTGGCGCAGGTGTTGCCGAACGCGGGGTTCAGCAGGCCGATCACGTTGATGGTGTTGCCGCAGACGTTGACCGGCACGTGGATCGGAACCTGGACCACGTTGCCAGACACCACGCCCGGGGAGTTGGCAGCGGCGCTGCTCGCGCCGCTGTCGGCGGCGGCCACACCGGCGCCGCCGGCGACGGCCGCGACGGCGGCGGTGGACAGGACCAGGCCCTTCGCGAAACGCGACATGGAGAGATGCTCCTTGGGGTCGAAACAAACATCCGGGCGGATGCCCAGCGCTGTGTCAACGCGGTGCACCGGCTCGGGTTGTGCCGCCAAAGGAGTGATCTTCAGGAAGGCCTCCTTCACTATTCCGACATACTTGCCCGCTTTCTAAGGATCAGTACGGATAGCACCTGGAATTGCGGACCTTCCGACTTACCCGTATTGCCATCACATCGCACTCTTCCCGCCTCCCCCTCCTCTCCCCGAAAGAGCGAAGCCGGTCATGCGCAATCCCCTGGGCCCGCCGCTGCGCCGTGCGGCGGTGAGTGCGCTCGCCCTCGCCTCGATGGCTCCGGGCACCGCCCGGGCGACCGCCCCGCCCTCCCGGGGGCCCCGCGCATCCCCTTCGCCGAGCGCTACCGCGGGCTGCAGCGCGGCGGCTTCGCGCGCGGCCAGCGCGTCGATCAGCTGCCGTACGACGTCCGGCCGGCCGGACGACCCGCCCTGTTCGGCCGCCCGGGAGGGCCAGGTCCCGGCGGTGAACGGGAACTTCGACATGTTCTACGTCGACGACGCCCCCTCACCTACGACTCCTCCCGCGCCGAGGTCCGGCTGCCGGAGGGCTCCCGGGTGACGTACGCGCGGCTGTACTGGGGCGGCAATCTGCTGGCCGGCGAGCAGAAGCCGGCCGAGGACGACGGGCGGGTGCTGATCGCCGAACCCGGCGGCCAGTACAAGGAGTTGCTCGCCGACACGGTCGTGGGGCACCGGGCGGCGGGCGGCGGGCGGCGCGGACGCCTTCCAGGCCTCGGCGGAGATCACCGACCCGGTCCGGTCGAGCGGCTCCGGACTGTGGACCGTCGGCCAGGTGAACGCCGCCATGGGGAGGTCCAGGTCCGGTGCCTGGGGCGGCTGGACGCTGGTGGTGGCGTACGAGAACCCGGCGGAGCCGCTGCGCACCTCTCCCTCTGGGACGGCTTCGACTCCCTCGACGGTCCGGCCGAGGTACGGCTGAACGGGCTAGGTGTCCCGCGTGGCGCCGGCGGCCGGGTGGGCCTGATGGCCTACAACGGCGACCGGGGCGGCACCGGCGACTCGCTCACGTACACCGCCGCCGGCCGTGCCCCCACCCCGCTCGGCGACCCCGTCAATCCGGCCGACGACGTACTCAACTCCACGATCAACGACCCCGGCCGGGTACGCGCCCGGCGTGAGCCGGCGTACGACAACACGCTCGGCTACGACTCGGATGTGTTCGATCTCGGCACCGGTCTCGCGCAGGGCGGTGACCAGCTGACCTTCCGGCTCGTTTCCCAGCGCGACGCGGCGTGGGCGGGCGCGCTCTTCGCCGCCGTGGACGTGCAGTAGCCAGCACTCGACCCAGTCGCCCAGGTCCATCGGCGCGCAGTTGGCCGGGGGCGTCGTGCTGGGGTGGGACTGGGAGTCGGCTTGGGGGCCGGATTCGTGGTCGGGCTGTCCGGCTTGGGTGTCGGGGTGGGTGTCGGCGTCGGTGTGGACGACGGGGTGTCGGGGCGGCCGAAGAGGGCCGAGCGGTAGATCCGCGACGAGCGTGGGTTGTCCGAGCACTGCCAAACGCCGTGCGGGCAGTAGTCGGTCAGCGTGTTGTACAGCGGCTTGTGCTCGTCAATCCAGGTGAGCATCCGCTTCATGTACTCGGCGTTGTCACCGTTGCGGAAGAGGCCCCATTCCGGATAGGAAATGGGTTTCCCGTGGGCCTTCGCGAAATCGACATGCTGCTGAAGTCCATAAGGCTCCCGCACCTGTTCGCCGAAGGACAGACCGGTCGGCTGGTCGTAGGAATCCATGCCGACGATGTCGACCGTGGCGTCCCCGGGATAGCACTGCGTCCACGGTACGGCGTCGCGGCCCCGGCTCGGCGTGAAGTCGAACCGGAATTTCTGGCCCGGCACCGAACGCATGGTGGTGACGACCCTGTTCCAGTACTTCTTCCAGGCCTCCGGGTCCGGCCCGCAACGATGGGTGTAGGTAGTGCCGTTCATCTCCCAGCCGAGCACGATGACCGTGTCCGGCACGTCCAGCTCCACCAGTCGCTCGGCCAGGGCCCGGAAGTGGTGATCGAACCGGCCGGCGGCGCCCTGCCCCAGCAGCGACCGGACCTCGGCGTCCCCGATGTGGTCCTCGTTGCGCTCCTGCATGGGCACGTTGAGGACGAGCGTCCGGTCGGCCTTCTCCCGCCGCCAGTGCGCCCAGACGTCCAGGAAGCCGGGTGCGCCCTCGATGTCGGCCCAGCGGTTGCCGGGCAGATACGTGTGCGCGACCTTCAGCTCGGTGCCGCCGAGCCAGCCGCTCAGCTGGGCCATGCGGGCCACGCCCAGCGGGCCGGAGTCCAGGAAGGCCCCGAAGGCCGGGGGCGCCGCCTTGGGGGGCGTGGGGGCGACCGGCACCGGCAGGGGAGCCGCCGACGCCGGGACGGACGTCGTGGGCGTAGGAGCCGGTGTCGGGTCCGTGGCCCACGCCGCCCCCGCACCCGCGGCGAATCCGGGACCGGTCGCCAGGGTCGCCGAGGCGAGGACGACCGCGGCCGCGAACACGGCCGGCCGAGGCAGGCGGGACCTCGGCCGCTTCCGCTGCTGTGGAGCCATGCCTGCTCCTTTCTCCACGAGTTCTCGTCCGTTCGCACATTCGCTGAGGAAGTGCCACTTACTGACACTCAGTCATATCAATATGAATTCCGCCAGTGCGGCTGCGGCTTTCGGGTGCGCCGAACGTCCGCACGGGTGAACGAACGCTAAGCAAAAGGTCCGTGTCGCTGCTAGACATCCGGGTTCCCACGGTTCTGCTGCGGATCGACCGGAATCCCTTTCACCACGGCACCCTGGGGGTCGTGCGCTCGCTCGGCAGAGCCGGCGTGGACGTCCATGTGGTCGCCGACTCCACCGGCAGTCCGGTCGTCAGGTCCCGTTTCGTACGGCAGCTGCGTCCGCCGCCGGCGGCGGACGCGTCCCCCGCCGAGATCGTGGCCGTGCTGCGCCGGGTGGCGGCGCGGATCGACCGTCCGGCGGTGCTGATCCCGATGGACGACGCGAGCGCGATCGCGGTCGGCCGGCTCCGCGAGGACTTGGCGCCCACCTATCTGCTGCCGCAGCAGCCCGCCACGCTCCCCGAACGGGTCGCCGACAAGGCCGAGTTGGCCGACGTGTGCGCGGCGGCCGGGATCCCGCACCCGCAGACCCTGCTCCCGGACAGCGCCGAGCAGGCCGCCGCCGCTGCCTGGCGGCTCGGGCTTCCGGTGGTCGCCAAGTGGTGCAGGCCCTGGCTGGTGCCGGCCGGGTCCGGACTGCGCAGCACGGTGGTGGTACGCGCGGCCCGGGAGGCACGGGAGCCGTTCCTGCGGGTGGAAGAGGCGGGCAGCAGACTGCTGCTGCAGGAGTTCCTGCCACCGGGCCCGGGACCGCGACTGGTTCTTCCACGGCTACGCCGACCGCACCGGGGCGGTACGCGCGGGCAGCCCCGGCCGCAAGCTGCGGGCGTGGGGCGGGTCTGACCGCGGTCGGCCTGTGGACGCCCAACCCGCAGGTCCAGGCGCTGGCCGAGCGACTCACCGGCGAACTGGGCTTCCGGGGCATCTTCGACCTGGACTTCCGGCGCTGCGGCAGCACCGGCCGCTACCACCTCCTCGACTTCAACGCCCGTCCGGGCACCTAGTTCCGGCTCTTCGCCGACAGCGCCGGCCTGGACGTCGTACGCGCCCTGCACCTGGATCTGACCCACCGTCCGCTGCCCGCCGGCGCGCCGCTCGCCGGGCGGGCGTTCGTGGTGGAGAACTACGCGCCGCTGAGCGCGCTGCGACCGGCCCCGCGCGGGCGCGAGCTCGCCTGGAACGCGCCGGACGACCGGGGGCCGGGCCTCGCGATGTGGGGGCTGTGGTGCCGGCACGTGACGCGCCGGCTCCTCGGCCGGCTGCGCCCCGCCGCCGGCCCGGCACATCGTCCGCACTCCCCCGTGGTCCGCCAGGCCGGGCAGCCCCCCGTGACCGGCCCCCTGGACGAGAAACTCTCCGCAGTGTCCGGCGTCTCCAGCCTCTCCGGTGTGCCCGACCGGTCCGACGACGAGAAAGCGAGCAGCTGCTGGTGTACGACCTGCTGGTGGTGGGCGCGGGCCCGTACAGCCTGTCCATCGCGTCCCACGCCGCGGCAGCGGGCCTGAACGTGCGTGTCTTCGGCCGCCCGATGGCGTCCTGGCGTGACCACATGCCCCGCGGGATGTTCCTCAAGTCCGAACCGTGGGCCTCCAACCTGTCGGACCCCGAGGCACGCTGGCGGCTGGACGTGTACTGCGCGGGCCGTGGCGTCACGGCCCGGCACGGGCGGCCGATCCCGCTGGACATGTTCACCGAGTACGGCCTGTGGTTCGCCCGCGACGCCGCCCCGCCCGTCGACGAACGCATGGTCACCCGGGTCGCGCCCAGCGCCGGCGGCTTCGAGGCGACGACCGAGGACGGCGAGACCCTGCGCGGCCGGACCGTCGCCCTCGCCGTCGGCGTACTGCCGTTCGTCGAGATCCCGTCCGCGCTGCGCGGGCTCTCCCCCGAGCTGGTCTCGCACAGCAGCCACCACGCCGACCTCGACCGCTTCCAGGACCGGGACGTCACGGTGATCGGCGGCGGCCAGGCGGCCCTGGAGACCGCCGCGCTCCTCGCCGAACAGGGCAGCCGGGTGCGGGTGTTGGTGCGCGCGGACCGGCTGTGCTGGAAGGAGGTGCCGCCGCCCTGGGAGCGCCCCTGGTGGGAGTCGGCGCGGGCCCCGCACAGCGGCCTCGGCCCCGGCCTGGCGCAACTGGTTCTACTCCGAGCGGCCGGGCCTGTACCGGCGGCTCGCCGAGCCGACCCGGGCGCGGATCGCGGCCACCGCCCTCGGCCCGGCCGGCGCCTGGTGGGTGCGCGAGCGGGTGGAATCCAGGGTGGAGGTGCTGCTCGGCCGCGAGGTGACGGCGGCCCGGGCCACCGCGGGCGGGGTGCGCCTGGACACGGCGGTGCGCGGCGGCGGGACGGGCACCCTGGAGACCGGACACGTCATCGCGGCGACAGGGTTCAGGGCGACCCGGGAGCGGCTCGGGCTCCTGGCCGACGACCTGCGTACGACGCTGGTGACGGGGCCGACGGGGCGCCGGAGGTCGACCGGGGCTTCGAGTCGTCCTACCCCGGGCTGTTCCTGGCCGGTCTGGTCACGGCCGCGGGCTTCGGCCCGGCGATGCGCTTCGTGCACGGCGCCACGTTCACCGCGGGCACGCTGGTGCGCGGGGTACGGCGGCGGCTGCGCTGGGGCCCGGCCGGCTGGGGCATCCCGGCGGGGCGCCGGCAGCCGGCACCGGACGCGGTGCGAGGCTGACGGGCGGGTGCCGGACGCTCTGGGCGTCCGGCACCCGGCTTCCGCTACGAACGGCGAGACGCGGCTCGGCCCCGTCGGTACAGGATCGTCCCGCCCGCGATCAGCGCCGCGCTGGCGGCCGAGGTCGCGAGCATGGCCTCACTGCCGGTGTGCGGCAGGGTGGGCGGCGGCCCCTGGCGCTGCCCGCCACCGGGCGGGGTGGTCTGACTCGGCGGAGTCGACTCTTCCGGCGGAGTCGTCTGACCTGGCGGCGTCGACGGACTCGGAGGGGTCGAGTGCCCCGGAGGGGGCGTCTGAGCCGGAGGGGTCGAGTGCCTCGGCGGCGTCGTCGACGGAGTCGGCGGAGGCGTCTCGCTAAGGGGGGGAGACGCCTCACCACCGGATGGGGGCGGGGCGTCGTCTCCGGCCGCAGGAGGTGTCTCGGCGTCGTGGGCCGGCGGGGTCTCGCGGACGTCGACCGGTGGTGTGACGCCGTCGCCGTTGTGCTCGTCCGCGTCCGACTCGCTCGCACAGGAGTTGCCGAAGGCCGGGTTCAACGCGGCGGCCACGTCGACCGAGTTGCCGCAGATGTTGACCGGCACGTTCAGCGGAGCCTGCACGTTGTTGCCGGACAGGACACCCGGCGAGCCGCCTGCGGCTCCGGTCGCTTCCGTGTCGGCGAGCGCGGGACTGCCGTACAGGGACAGAATGCTCGTCGCGGCTGCGGCCGCGACCATTCCCCTGCTGAGGGTCTGTCGCAATCTCGTTGTCTTTCCTGCTCGGAGAAGTGGGAAGGCCGGCCTCGGAACGCGGATGCGAAGGATCGACGGTCCGAGGCCGGCCCTGACACAGCCGGGGGGCTGATGTGCTGCGCTGACGTCGTCAGGCGTTGGCGCAGCCGTTGCCGAACGCCGGGTTCAGCAGCGCGATGACGTCGACGGTGTTGCCGCAGACGTTGACCGGAACGTGGATCGGGATCTGCACCACGTTGCCGGAGAGCACGCCCGGAGAGTTGGTAGCAGCACCGTTGGCGCCGGAGTCGGCGAAGGCAGGGGCGGCACCGCCCAGGGCCAGGATCGCGCCGGCGACCACAGCAGCGGACTTCTTCATGAACTTTCCCTTCTCTGCGGTCATGCCCGTGTGACGGCCGAAACCGAGCGAGCACAGCATGGATGGCTCGCACCATGACCGGCAGGCTGTAGAACGAGGAATAGACGGCCGAAGAAACTACGGAACGCGTGCCATCGGGTAATTCACCCGAACGCCTTCATAGAATTACGGATCATAGGGGAAACACTTCTCCAGACAGCCCTCGGAAATGCGGTGGCACGGCGAAAGCCCGCCCGGGCGGCGCGTCAACGCACACCGCCCGAACGGGCTTCACCAAACGCGGGTCACTGGTTGGCGACGCCGTTGGCCGCGAGGACCGAGATGTCGTCCAGGATGTGCGACACCGGCTCGTCGCCCTTGGCCTGGGTGGAGTTCTCGGCGCACTGCTGGTTCTGCGGCGCGGACAGGATCGGCACATCCTGGGCCACGCCGACGGCGGCGATGATGCCGAGGATCGCCTGGAGGTTCGCCTTCGCGGGCAGACCGACACAGAGCTTGTTGAGCGAGCCCTGCACCAGGGTGGCCTGCGGGCTCATCCTGCCCGTGGTCACCTGGTTGCCGAACGCCTCCTGGGCGCCGCTGCCGCTGGCGGAGGTCGTGCCGTGGTCGTTGCCGGTGGCAAGCGCCTGGGGGGCTGCCGCCGCCGACATACCTACGACGGACGCGGCGACCGCCGCCGCGGCCATTGCCTTCTTCAGCATTTCGCTTCCTTTCCTGGCTCCTGGCCAAGACGGACGTTCCTGACCGGCATCAACCCCCTGTGTCCGGAACGGTTGCGGCGGCGGCCGGCACGTCACCCGATCGGACCGGTGGCCGCCCGGAATTCCCCGGAGCCCAGGCCCGCGTCCGAATCCGGGGATTTCCGGACCGTGGGCCATCGGAGTGAAGAGGAGCAACCAATCGGGTCGCGGCCAGTTGACCAGAGAGCTCCGGTGGACGGGGTGTCTTCAGAAGGGAATTGACAAGTGATCAAGAAGGTACTGGCCGCCGCCACTGTCGCAGCCTCCGTTGTCGGCGCCACGGCCGCGGCCGCCTCGCCGGCCCTGGCCACCGGCGACGACCACGGCACCACCTCGGCCAGCGGCACCGGCGCCTACCAGTCGTTCGGCAACTCCGCCACGTACGGCAACATGAGCCCCCAGATGGCGCTCATCCAGGGCTCCTTCAACAAGCCCTGCATCGGCCTCCCGGCGAAGCTGAACCTCCAGGGTCTGGTCGGCGTCGCCGCCGTCGGCGTCCTGCAGGACGTGCCGATCCTCTCCGCGCCGCAGAACCAGCAGTGTGTCGAGAACTCCACCCAGGCCAAGGGCGACGAGCCGCTGTCGCACATCCTGGACGACATCTCGGCCCTGTCCGCCAACGGCACCGGCAACAACTAGTCCGGACGCCTTCCGGACTCTTTCCGGGTCCCTTCCAAGGGCCCTCGGCCGATGTGTCGCCGTGTCTCGTCTCGGCGGCACGTCGGCCCGCCTCGTTTCTGTGGCACCCGCCCTCCGAGGGGCGCTCGTGCATTGATCGGAATGCGCTACTCCAAACAGGGCAAAGCACGCAACCCAGGCGGAGCTCCGGCAGTTGACGATCACACAGCTCCTCCCCGGAGTCCGCTTTTCGAAAGGGAATGAACATGAAGAAGCTGTGGGCAACCGCGGCCGTTGCCGCCACCGTCGCCGGGCTCGCGGCCACGGCCGCCCCCCAGGCCCTGGCGACCGGCAACGACAACGGCACCACCTCGGCCAGCGGCACCGGCGCCCGGTCGGAGTTCGGCAACTCGGCCACGTTCGGCGACCAGAGCCCGCAGCTCTCGCTGGTTCAGGGCACGCTGAACAAGCCGTGCATCGGCCTCCCCGCCAAGGCGAACCTCCAGGGCCTGGTCGGCCTCGCGGCCGTCGGCGTCCTGCAGGACGTGCCGATCCTCTCCGCGCCGCAGAACCAGCAGTGTGTCGAGAACTCCACCCAGGCCAAGGGCGACGAGCCGCTGTCGCACATCCTGGACGACATCTCGGCCCTGTCCGCCAACGGGACCGGCAACAGTTAGTCCAGACGCTCCGCGGGCGGCGGGCCACCGGTTCTACCGGTGGCCCGCCGCCTGTTTTCATGCCCTCTCGTGCCGCGCGCCTACGTGCGGTAGAGCGCCTCGATCTCGTCGGCGTAGCGGGCGGTCACCGCGTGCCGCTTCACCTTGAGGGACGGGGTGAGCAGGCCGTTGTCCTCGGTGAAGTCGCCCTCGACCAGAGCGAAGGAGCGGATCGACTCGGCGCGGGAGACAGCCGCGTTGGCGTAGTCGACCGCCTTCTGCACCTCGGCCCGCAGCCGGTCGTCGCGCACCAGCTCGGCGAGTGGGGTGTCCGGAGGCAGCCTCCGTACGGACAGCCAGTGGGCGACGGCATCGGGGTCCAGGGTGATCAAGGCGGCGACGAAGGGCCGGCTGTCGCCGACGACCAGGCACTGGCCGACGGGCGCGCGGCTGCGCAGCCGGTCCTCCAGTACGGCCGGGGAGACGTTCTTGCCGCCGGAGGTGACCAGGATGTCCTTCTTGCGGCCGGTGATGGTGAGATAGCCGTCCTCGTCGAGCGCGCCGAGGTCGCCGGTCGCGAACCAGCCGTCGTCCGGCAGTACTTGGGCGGTCGCGGCCGGGTTGTTCCAGTACGACCGGAAGACCACCGGCCCCTTGATCAGCACCTCGCCGTCGCCGGCGATACGGACGGCTGTCCCGGGGATCGGCTGTCCGACCGTGCCGGGGCGGGGCGCCAGCGGGGGTACGACGGTGGCGGCCGCGCTGGTCTCGGTCAGGCCGTAGCCCTCGTAGACGACGATCCCGGCCGCGTGGAAGAACAGGTTGAGGTTCCGGTCGAGCGGGGAGCCGCCGCTGATGGCGTACCGCATCCGTCCGCCGAGTTCCTTGCGGATGCGGCGGTAGACCAGCAGGTCGTACAGCGCCCAGGCGGCGTACAGTCCGGGGCCGGGGCCCTTTCCGGTGCCGAGGAACTTGTTCAGGTGGGCCTCGGCGAAGCGCACGCCGATCCGTTCCGCCCGGTCGAAGGAGGCGGCCCGGCCGATCTTCTCGGCCGTCGCCCGCCCGGTGTCGTGGATCTTCTCGAAGAGGTACGGCACCCCGACCAGGAACGTCGGCCTGAACTCCCTTAGTGCGGGGCGCAGTTCGTCCGGCTTCACGCTGGGGAAGTGGCCCATCTCGATCCGGCCGGTCAGACAGGCGACTTGGAGCGTACGGCCCAGGATGTGGGCGAGCGGGAGAAACAGCAGGGTCGAGGCGGTCTGGCCGGTGACCGCCCGGAAGACGGGGTACAGCAACTCGACCGTGTTGGCGGCCTCGGCGTGCAGGTTGGCGTGGGTGAGGACACAGCCCTTGGGACGGCCGGTGGTGCCGGAGGTGTAGCAGACCGTGGCGGTCGAGTCGGGGCCGAGGGTGCCGCGGCGCTTGGTGACGTCCTCGTCCGGGATGTCCTCGCCGAGGGTGATGAGGTCGGCGACCGCGCCGGCGTCGAGTTCCCAGATGAGCGGGGGCTGGGGGTGCCGGGCGGTGCCGGTGGTGACGGTGGCGGTGTTCTCCTGGGTCTCGGTGACGACATGGCGGGCGCCGGAGTCCCGGACGATCCACTCGACCTGCTGCGCGGAGGAGGTGGGGTAGACCGGGACGCTCACCCCGCCCGCCGACCAGATGGCGAAGTCGAGGACCGTCCACTCGTAGCGGGTGCGGGACATTACGGCGATCCTGCCGCCGGGTTGGAGACCGGCGGCGATCAACCCCTTGGCGACGGCGGTCACTTGGGCGGCGAAGGCGGCTGCGGTGACCGGGCCGTCGGGGCGTCGTAACGCCGTGGCGCCGGGTTCCTCGGCCGCGTTGGCGTAAGGGAGGTCGGCCAGGGAGCCGGTGGTGAGGGGTGGGGCGAGATTCTCCCGGCGCGCCTCCCGTACGACCCCGGCCTCGTCCTTGACGACTTCGACCTTGCCTCGGTCGGCCAGGTCGGTGCGTCGACGTGCTCGCTTGAGGTCGCTGCGTACGCCCATGGGGCGTCAACTTACCCATAAGTAAGGAAAGGTCAATGGGTCTCGCCGTACGCCCTAGCGGGGCGCTGCCTCACCGATCGCGGTGGAGAGGTCGGTGACGTCCTTGTCCTCCGTCGCCTCTGCCAGCGTCGCGGCCCGGGAGTGGAGCCTCGTCAGGCTCGGGCTCCCCGGCATGTCGTATTCGCCCCCGGCCAGCGCGTCCGCGAAGTAGGCCGCGACCGCCGTCACCTGGAAGCGGGGGGACGCGGTCCACACCGAGTCGTCCAGGGCGCCTGTTTCCATGGAGCCCTCGTTCTCGTGCGGGGTGCGGGTCTTCGGGTCCAGCCAGCGGACCGTGGCCGTCGCCAGGTGGCCCGCCGTGTGCGGCTTGGTGCGGACCGCGTACAGGGCCGTCACCGTGTGGCCGGGGCCCACCTCGCCGCCGTCGACCCGGTCGTCGCGGAAGTCCTGGTCGGCGATCTTGCGGTCCTGGTAGCCGATCAGCCGGAAGTCGGCGACCGTGTGCGGGTCGAAGGCCACCTGGGCCTTGGCGTCGCGAGCCACCAGGGCGATGTTCTGCGGGAGTTGACGGCAGAAGACCTGGGCAGCGGTCTCGGTGTCGGAGACGTATGTCGTGTGGCCGTCGCCCTTGTCGGCGAGGCGTTCCATGAGCGCGTCCCCGTAGTCGCTGCCCACGCCCACTCCGAACAGTGTGATGCCGTACTCGCGGCGGTCGCTGTCGATGCGCTCGAGGATGGCGTTCGGGTCGGTCTCGCCGTCGTTGGCGAGGGCGTCGGAGATCAGGACGACGCGGTTGGTGGCGTTCCTGCGCAGTCCCTTGACGGCGGTGGCATAGCCGGTCTCCACGCCCTCGCCGAGGTTGGTGGAGTAGAGGGCGGTGAGGCCGTCGACGGCGTCGTGGATCTCGGCGCGGTGGCCGGCGAGGCGGGTCGTCGGCAGGACCGTCTCGGCGTGTTCGCTGAAGGCGACGATCGCGACCGAGTCGTCGTCGCGCAGCCGGTCGGTCATCGTGTCCAGGGACTTCTTGGCGAGGTCCAGGCGGCCCGGCTCGTCCATGGAGCCGGAGACGTCGATGACGAACGTGAGGGCGGCCGGCGGGCGTGCGCCGGTGGCCTCCGAGGGGCGGGTGGTGAGGCCTACGCGGACCAGGGACCAGTCCGGGTCGCTGGTGCGGGCGCCGTCGACGGTGACCGTGAAGCCGTTGTGCCCGGGGGTGCGGTAGTCCTGGCGGAAGCTGTTGACGAACTCCTCGGGCCGGATGGTCGAGGGGTCCGGGCGGCGGCCGTCGGCGAGGGTGCGGCGGGCGTAGCCGTAGGAGGCGGTGTCGACGTCGAGGGCGAAGGTGGAGAGGTACTCGGAGGAGGGGGCGGAGGGGGCGGAGGGGGCGGAGGGGGCGGAGGGGGCGGAGGGGGCGGAGGGGGTGGAGCCGGTGGCTTCGCCGCGCTGCGCCCGGGTGGGGGCGGGCGCCGGAAGACCGGTGTAGCTGGGGCTGTTGCCGTGGTTCTGGTCCGCGCTGCAGCCCGTCAGCAGCAGGGCGCCCGCGGTGATGAGAGCGAGGAGTGCCCCGCCCATCTGTCGTCGGGTCCGGTATCGCTCCATCGCGTGTGCCCCCTGTGCCGGTCGGAGTCGACTTCCTGACTTTCTGTCGACTCTGACGGCGCAGGGGGCCGGAACGTGCGCCCCGATGCGTTGCGGATGGATTTCGAAGCGGCCACGGACCAGGCCTGTCGAGGCCGGAGGGAGATCGTCCGGTGACCTAGGAGACCACGTCCTTGCGGGCGAAACCCCGGAAGGCCAGGGCGAACAGCACCAGGGCGTACGTTATGGAGATCGCGGTTCCCTGGATCATGCCGGACCATTCCGGATGCGGCTGTACGACGTCCGCCCAGGCGTACTGCCAGTGGGCGGGCAGGAAGTCGCGCCAGCCGCCGAGGGCCGTCACCTGGTCGAGAACGTTGCCGACGATGGTCAGGCCGACCGCGCCGCCGACCGCGCCCAGCGGGGCGTCCGTCTTGGTGGAGAGCCAGAACGCCAGTGCCGCGGTGACCAGTTGGGACAGGAAGATGTACGCCACCACGACCACGAGGCGCTGGGTGGCCGTGCCGGTGTCGAGCTCGCCGCCCGTGGGGATCTGGAGCGGTCCCCAGCCGTAGGCGGCCGTGCCGACGGCCACGGAGACCAGCGGAAGCAGGATCATCGCGGCCAGGCTGAGCCCCAGCGCGACCACGAGCTTGGACCACAGCAGGCGGGCCCGGGGCACGGGTGCGGCGAGCAGATAGCGCAGGGAGGACCAGCCGGCCTCCGAGGCCACCGTGTCCCCGCAGAACAGGGCGACCGGGATGACCAGCAGGAACCCCGCCGACACGAACAGGTTGACCGCGGCGAAGTTGGCGCCGGAGGCGGTGGCCGTGTCCAGCAGGGTGACCTGGCCGTTCTGCCTGCCCGGCTGGCCGCCGATCGCGAACGCGATCAGCAGCACGAACGGCAGTGCGACCAGGATCCCGCCCATCACCAGCGTGCGGCGGCGCTTCAGCTGGCGGACCAGCTCGACGCGCAGGGGCAGGGTCCGGCCTGCCTGATAGCCGGAGGCGACCTCGGTGAGCGTGCTCATGCGGAACCTCCGATCAGGGTCAGGAAGGCGTCTTCGAGACGGCGGTGGGGGCCCACCGACGCCACGGGCACGTCGAGGCGCACGAGTTCGGCGACCAGACGCGGTGCGCTGCCGCCGGGCTCCATACGGACCAGCAGACCGTCGTCCGTGCGGGTCACCGAGGCGACGCCGGGCAGCGCGGCCACCTTCTCCACGACCGGCTCCTCCACGGGCAGGCCCGTGCCGACGAGCAGGGTGTCGCCGGAGCCGATGATCTCCGCGACCGGGCCGGCCTGTATCAGCCGGCCGCGGTCCATCACCACGAGGTGGGTGCAGGACTGCTCGACCTCGGCGAGGAGATGGCTGGAGACGATCACCGTACGGCCGGCGGCCGCGTACCGGATCATCACCTGGCGCATCTCACGGATCTGCGGCGGGTCGAGGCCGTTGGTCGGTTCGTCGAGGATGAGCAGGTCCGGCAGGCCGAGCATGGCCTGGGCGATGGCGAGGCGCTGGCGCATACCCTGCGAGTACGTGCGGACCGCGCGGGCCAGCGCGTCGCCGAGCCCGGCGATCTCCAGTGCCTCCTCGATGTGGGAGTCCGCCGCCGGGCGGCCGGTGGCCTGCCAGTAGAGCTCCAGGTTCTCCCGGCCGGAGAGGTGCGGCAGGAAGCCCGCGCCCTCCACGAAGGCACCGACCCGGGAGAGGACGGGTGCGCCCGGGCGGATGGCGTGGCCGAAGACCCGGACCTCGCCGCCGTCCGGCTTGATCAGGCCCATCAGCATGCGGAGTGTGGTGGTCTTGCCCGCGCCGTTCGGGCCGAGCAGGCCGAGGACCTGGCCCTTCTCGACGCGGAAGGACAGCTCACGCACCGCGTACCGGTCCGTGGAGCCCGCGTAGCGCTTGCTCAGGTCCGTTATCTGCAGCGGTACCTCGGCAAGCCCGGGAGCCGGTGCCGGGGTGGCGGTACGGCGGCGGCCGGAGAGCAGCAGGGCCAGGGCGACGACCGCTCCGGCCAGCGGCAGCCACCACACCCACGCGGGCAGCGGCGCGGCGGCCGTGGCGACCTGGGGTGCCGTGGGCACGCTGAGGGCGCCCTTGAGGGAGACCGTGTAGGTCGCCGGGGCGGTCGGGGAGGCGTAGCCGAGGTCGGTGGAGGCGAGGACCAGGCGCAGGCGGTGGCCCTTCTGCACCTCGTGGTCGATCGCCGGGAGGGTGATCGTGACGTCCTTGCCGGACCTGGCTCCCTGGACGCGGACCGGGGTGACCAGCTGGGAGGGCAGCACCTGCTGGGTGCCGTCCGGGCCGACGTCGTACACCTTGCCGAAGAGCACGGCGTCGTCGCTGGTGGAGGTGATGTGGACGGTGGCCCTGGGTGAGCCGGTGATCTGCACGTTGTCGGCGACGGGCGCCGAGTCGAAGCGGGCGTACTGGCCCGGGAAGTCCAGGGAGACGCCGACGCCGAGGGAGGACAGCTGGGCGAGGCCGCCGGCGGCGGCGCCGAGGCCGGGCAGGGCGGAGACGCCGGGCGGGCTGGCGCCCGCCGGGTTCTCGACATGTTGCGTGCGGCCCGTCAGGGCGATCGACTGCCGGTCGCTCTCCAGGCCGGGGTAGCTGTCCGAGGTCGCGCCCCGCAGCTGGGCGGTGCCGTCGGCGGAGTCGATGCCTCCGGTGCGGGTGATCCGGAAGGCCGGGCCGGTGTCGGTGGCCTTGTCGCCCTTCAGGTAGCGGTCGAACCAGGAGGTGACCCGGCCCTCGAGACGGCTGCTCTCCAGGTCGCCGCCGTCATGGCCGCCGGCGATCCAGTCGACGTCGACGGGGGCGCCGTTGGCCCGGATCGCCTTCGCGGCCGCGTCGGACTGGGCGAGCGTGAAGAGGGAGTCGGTCTGGCCCTGGAAGAGGAGGGTGGGCACCTTGATGCGGTCGCCGACGGCCGACGGGGAGCGTTCCTCCAGGAGCTTGGCCGCGGCCGCGTCCGGCTTGCCCGACTCGGCGACCCGGTTGTACATCGCGCACAGCGCCGGCTCGAACCTGGCGCAGCCGCCGCCGGAGTTGAAGAAGATCCCGGCCCACAGCTTCTTGAACACGCCGTTCGGGAACAGGGCGTCCGCGAGGTTCCAGTACGTGATCGACGGGGCGATCGCGTCCACGCGGTGGTCGTAGCCAGCGGTCAGGAGGGAGATGGCACCGCCGTACGAGCCGCCCGCAATGCCGACGCGCGGGTCGCCGGTCCCGTCCAGCTGGACCTGGGGCTGTTTCGCCAGCCAGTCGATGAGCCGGGAGACGTCGGCGACCTCGCCCTTCGGGTCGTTCAGGCCGATCCTGCCGGTCGACTTGCCGAAGCCGCGGGCGGACCAGGTGAGGACCGCGTAGCCCTGGCGGGCGAGGTTCTCGGCTTGCTGGCGCGTGTCGTCCTTGGAGCCGCCGAAGCCGTGGGCGAGGAGGACTGCGGGGCGTCGGCCGGTGCCGGCGGTGGTGAAGAACGAGGTGTCCAGATGCACCCCGTCCACCGCCATGACTTTGTCGGACCGGTGCACCGGGGGCGGGTCGTCGGACGCGACGGCCGTCCATGTGCCGGCGCCGACGAGCACCACGACGGCGGCCGCGGCGGACAGTAGTCGCCGCGGCCGCCGAAGCAGGGCTCGTAGGCCGGGGGGTCGAAGATCCATGCCTCAACGGTACGGGCCTGCACTGACATCCGATGCCGACGGAGGGGTGAACCCCTGGCCATCCCTCGGTAGTACGGGGTGCCTCGGTGTACTTCGAGCGCGGTACGGCGGGTTGCGCGAGTTTTCGAACGTCCGGGCGGTGGGGGCTGTTTGCGCAGTTCCCCGCGCCCCTGTCGGGGCGCCTCCGTCTATGCGGACAGTTGCGCGCCGTCGTGGTTGCTCGCGCAGTTCCCCGCGCCCCTGTCGGGGCGCCTCCGTCTATGCGGACAGTTGCGCGCCGTCGTGGTTGCTCGCGCAGTTCCCCGCGCCCCTGTCGGGGCGCCTCCGTCTATGCGGACAGTTACG